>JADQBT010000032.1 GCA_016278485.1 Halanaerobiales bacterium | reverse complement strand
CCATATATAATATACGTTGGGCTTGATCAAGTGGTAGATAGAAAACAATCTCATCCAGCATTTTAATACCACTTTTTATTCTCCCTACTATTTTGAAGGTAATACCAGTTAAAGAATTAAAAGCTGTATTAGATAAAATTGTAACTGTATCACCAATCTGACGATCTAATTTATTTAAGAGGTCTGTTCCCATGACTACTTCAAGCTGCCCGTTTTTCACCATTCTACCCTCTACCAGTTTTTTTTCAATATCAGTAAATTTAATTTCCTGATCTGGATTAACCCCCCAACCATGCATTGTTACCAGTTCATTTTCTGTACTGACCATGGCCCCATACTTCAGTCTAGGGATAACCATCTCCACCTCATCAATTTCTTTTAAACTTGCCACCAGCTCATTTAACCCTTGCTCATTATATTCACCCACGGGATAGTTAAGCGGTAGTAAGCGTTCCTTTTGATGATATTCTCGGTTAATTATCTTGATATGTCCTGAATTATATTGAATATGGTCAGCGAAAACAGCGTCAACCATACCAACTACATATCCCCTGGCAAAAACAACTATCATTACTGAAAATGCTATGGCTATAATTGAAACAAAGGTTCTCAATTTATGTCTAAATAAATTTTTATAAGCTAATTTTACAAGAAATTTCATTTTTAACCTCCTTAACTATGATAAATAGCCTCAACTGGATCTTTACTTGCTGCCCAATAAGCTGGTAAAATACTGGATAAAAAAGAAACAATAACTCCAAAGCTAAAGACTAAAAGAAAGGATTCCGGATTCCAAACCCCGTACATTTTACCAATTACAGGTATACCAAAGGAAGCCATCTCGATATTTGAACCCATTATAGTACCGAAGTCTATACCATAAATAGTAAATATCCAAACACCAAAAGCACCTAAAATTAAACCAACTATTCCTCCCAATATACCGATCCCAGTTGATTCTAAAACAAAGGTATATATAATTTCTTTTCTTTGTAAACCCATTGCTTTCATCATACCTATCTCTTTCATTCTCTCTAAGGCAGCTAAAATAACTGTATTTATGATAGCTATTGCTGCAATCAGCAAAATAATTGCTAGAATCATTTGGTTCCCCATCTCTTTAGCACCAGCAACTGATACTGCCTCCAATTCATCCCAGGAATATACAGACCAGTTATCATTAATTGCTTTCAAATTGTTTTCTAACTGATTAGCAACTCCCAGAGCTAAATCTTTATTCTCTAATCTAACTATTACCTTACTTACTTGATTGTCTACATTAAGTGATTGTTGAACTATATCAAGTGGTAGATAAACAATATTGTTATTAATATTAGGATTTCCTGTATGAAGTAGCCCTGCTATCTCTGCGTCAATTGTATTAAACGTTTCATTTTTATCTTTAACCAAAAGTGTAATATAATCACCTTTATCTAATTTAAGCAGGTCAGCCAGTCTTTTTCCCATAACTGCTTTATATTCTCCTGGAGAAAACATTTCTCCGACTACAAACTGATCCTGCAGTTCAAAAACTTGCATTAATCTATTAGGAATTATCCCTTTTCCTATTACCGGTAATTCATTAGTCCCATTATTAAGACGTGCAGAGAAATTCAGTTCAGGTGAACTTGCTTGATACCCTTGTATATTTTCAGTCTTTGTCATAACTTGCTGATTCACAACCATCAAGTTTTCTAAGGGCAGTTCTTCTTCCGCTTCCCAGTACTTTTGATTTACTAGTTGGAGATGTCCTGCCTCATAGTCAATAATATTATTATAAGACATTTCAGTCATTCCACCAATCATGGAATCCATCAAAATAAAGATAAAAATTGCAAATGCTATAATAATAGCTGTTACTACTGTTCGATTACGGTGACGGATTAAATTCTTAAAAGCTAATTTAGTCAGAAACATAACTTTTCCCCCTCTTATCTTCAGAGATCAGCCCGTCTCTAATTTCCAGCATTCGATGTGCATAATCCATTACCTGTGGGTCATGGGTAGAAAAGATAAAAGTTGTTCCTAACTCTTCATTCATTTTAACCATTAATTCCAGGACCTCTTCACTAGTTTTTGAGTCTAAATTTGCAGAAGGTTCATCTGCTAAGACTAATTTTGGTTCTTTTACCAGTGCCCTGGCTATTGCTACCCTCTGTTTTTGTCCACCAGATAATTCATTAGGCCTTCTTGCTTCTAACCCATCCAGTCCAACATTTGCAAGTATATTCATTACCTTATCCCGGAGTTCCTTTTTGCTATGTTTATCAACTAATCTGATTGCAAACTCCACATTTTCATAAGCAGTCAAAACAGGTATCAGGTTATAACTTTGGAAGATAAAGCCAATATTATGTCTTCTCAGCATGGCCAGACCCTTTTTATCCAAGTCTTCTAGCTCTTGACCATTAAAATTTATACTACCACTGGTTGGTTTATCTAAGCAACCAATCATATTCAACATAGTTGTTTTTCCTGAACCCGAAGGACCAAAAACAGTAGTAAATTCACCCTTCTCTACAGTTAAATCAATTCCCCGTAAAGCTGGCACCTCTATTTTTCCCTGTTGATAAATTTTCTTAACATTGTATAACTCCAATAAAGCCATTTTATTACCTCCCCATTATCTATTCATTATTGTTTTTCTTAATGCCATTCTCTATAAAGGAAATCATCTTATCAACTATTCCTTTTTCATTAACTAGACCATCTAAGTCTATTTTTCCATCTTTATATACAATATCAATCAAAGAATAATTAAGACCTGATAATAACCTAGAAACAAGCTCTATATCTATATCAGATTCTAATTCCCCTTTTGTTATGCCTACTTCCAATAGCTGTTTGTAAAAACTTAACGTTTTATCTTGTTGATCTCCCCAAACCTCACGTTGAAGATCTTTATTATTTGTAAGTTTAACCCCAATTGCAAGTAAGCGTGGATTATCTTTAGCAAAGCGGACTCCACTTAGATAAGTTTCTTGCAGCAATTGAAAAAACCCATGATTTTTTATATTTTTCATCATATCTTGATTAATATATTCAAGTTTTTTATCTACAGTTAAATCTATAATGTGCTTGAAGAGATCTTTTTTATCCTTAAAGTACTGGTAGAAGCTACCTTTTGCTATACCAGCATTTTCAGCTATTGCAGTTATTCTAGCCTTATGATAGGAATGTGTTGAAAATTCTTCTATTGCAGCATCTATTACTCTTTTACGCTTGTCTTCAGCTAAATTAAAATAAGTATCTTTAGGCATAAGTTAATATCCTTTCTTAATTGATTTTTTAACTATATCTAAATGAATATGAATTCACATTCATATGAATCTATAGTCATATTGTATAAATAATTTATCCTCATGTCAATAATTAGATTTTAAATTAACTATTATATATTTGATAATGATAAAATTACCATAATTAAATTTATATTTAAGGAAATATTAACAAGTGACTCAGAAAGGAGGTAAAAAATAATTACTCAAAAATCTCATGTACATTGTACAGTAGAGAATTGTCAATGGTGGGAAGCGCCCAATCTTTGTATTGCTGAGAAACTCTTAGTTGTAAGTGATGATTTCGCCAGACAACTTCCTAATGAAATGGATGTTGAGGAGACTAATCAAATTATAGAACAAAAAGGGTTATCACCGATTACAGAATGTTTTCAAAGTTGTTGTAAAACTTTCGTACCAAGAGATACTTATCAACGAGGTGAAGGGGGGACAAATGTATAGTAATTATTTTAGGCCAAAAAAACTTTGGCCTAAAATAATTACTATTCAGGTAAATTTTGTGGAGCAACCTTCTCATCTTCTTTTAAATATATATAATTACTAATTTATTAATCACATATACATAATGAAAAAAATAATTAGTGTTATAAAATATTTTAACTAGTTAATAATAATATTGAAAAAATTATATATAGGAGGCAAAGAAAATCAATTTAAAAAAATATATAAATCTTCTTTTCTTCTTAATACAATCGATAATTTTAGTAAAATTAATTAATAATGGTAATGACAGCCTCTTTATCATTATTTTTTCTTCTCTAATCTACCTGATTTATATTTATTTAGAATCAAAATATAATATATATATAACTAACTATCATAGAATATTAATCCTCTTAACTATGTTAATACATAGTTACTTTGGAACTTATTTAAATCTGTATCATAAATCGGAGACGTTCGATCTATTATTACATCTTTTCGGAACTTATTCTTTTACTCTATTCTATTACAGTTTGTTAAATCACTTCTCACCCAAACCTAATTCTATTAACATTAGAGAGATAATTTTAATAATTTCATTGGGAATAGCTATTGGTACAGTTTTTGAATTATTTGAGTTTCTTTATGATCTATTTAATAAACCCTCATCACATAGCCAATTAGGTCTTGTTGATACAAATCTAGATCTAATATTTAATATTATTGGAGCTTTTCTTGCTAGTCTTCATATTTATTTATAATACTTTTACCCATCTTATTTATTTATCTAATTCAAATCCTAATTTAGTTAATAATTTTAACTACATTTTATTACTCCTTCTTTTTTTGCCAACTTACTAAATATACTAAGAATATAATTATTGCAAATAATAAAATACCTTCTTTTAAAACCCAATTATTATATTTAACTACTTTTAAGAGATCTTGCTGATTTTCATTATACTTCATGAATAAATAAGGTATAAATTCGTCAAAAGTTTTATATTCATCTCTATGATTACGATAATATTTTAACTGTTCAATTGTAAATTCAGTTAAATAAAATCCTTTTTCAATATTATAAGTTAAACGTTTATTATATAATTGTTCATCATATAAATCTCCTACAGCCAGGATAGTTACTGCCCTTAATAATTGTTCATTAAAAAAAGTTTCAACACTTCCATAAGCTTGTTTACGCATAATTTTCTTTACAGGTTTATAAAAATCAGATAAATTTAACACATCAATTAAAGTGTTATATTTTGCTACAGAAGGATTAATAAAAGAATGTCCCCATTCGTGTAAGGCAAGTAATTCAAGAGAAGTTCCTGTTGGAAATTCTGGTTCAGTTATACTACTACCATTTTCTCTAATTACTTGATATACAATTTTTCTTCCATTACCTTTTGCAATTGTAGCTCCATATCCACCACCGGGAAACATTGCAGGAGCAAAAACTAAATGAAATTCATCACCAGACCACCCAAAAAACTTTCTCTCCCAATCAATTACTTTTTTGGCATCAAAATAATTTATTGTACTATCAATATCTTTTAAAAGTTTATTTCTTTTATCTTTAAAAAAACTTTTGAAATTTGCTTGGTGAGCTAAATCAATCAATGCAATCCTAAAATCTTCTAGGACCTGCTTATCACCTGCTCTTCTCAACAAATAATCACTATATTCATTTTCTAGCTCTAACTCAGGTAATGGTCCTAAACTTAAAATATAATTTGGTGGGGCATCATATGTAAAACCTTTATTAGTTAAATTTTGAGCTATTTTAACTGCCTCATGCTCTTTATATTGATCAAAAAATGATTTTAACTCACGATAGTAATTATTCCCCCTACCTTGAGGACCCCTTCTCTTTATCCAAGACGTTTGACTCAATACACCAGATAACAATTCAACTCGCGGTAATATTTCTACATAAACATTCTGCGGAGTATCAGTTAATTTTACTGGCTCATAAACTTCATCTGCTTTAACTACTCCCTGAAAAACCACTAAACATAAAAGTAAAAGCATAAGAAAAGACTTGTTTATTAAAGCCATTTTTATAACCTCCAAAAAATTTTAATTCTCAATACGGGTATTAGCCATTTGATCTATAATATCTTTGCTTTGTTAATGTCCCCTGATGAAAAATCATCTTCCATTCACTATTTGTGCACTTCCATATAGAGCTTCGAAGAGAATATTTTTTATTCTCCTCTAATTCACTGTATTTAATCACTTTATACTTTGCTAAGATGATGTCATTGGCAATAAGATCAACAGAAAAATCCTCGATCTCCCATTTTAAAGCATCTATATTAGTCCCATCAGCAAAAAAATCACCTCTTTCATATTTATATACCTTTCCTGAACTACAAAATTCAATAAAATCATCTGCTAGTAATCCAGCTATTTTTTCTGCAGATTTACGTACTTCCGGTTGCAATAAACTATTTTCTAATGCAAAAATATGCTCTCTTAGCATCTCACGGTCCACTATTTAAAACCTCTTTTCTCATTTTATAAAAATGGTCTATCCAATCTTTTATCCATAGAATTATTTTTCCTTAACATTTTATGCCATCCAATGTTACCTAATCCTACTTTATTAATTAACCTAAGGATTATTAACTTTAATTTTGATAACTCATATGGTCTGGCTAGTCTTTCTACAATTTCCTTATCAAAAGCATGAGTCTTTTCAAAAGCCACACCTAAATTAGAAATTAATTTAAGTACTTTTTTAAACATTTGCGGATACATATATATTCCAGCTGCTTCTCCCTTTACAACTGTGCCCAGATAACCGTAATTTAATTGCCTTGCCAATTCTTCAAAATAACGTTCAAGATACTTATGTTGGGCAGTTTCTATAAATCCTGCTTGAACAATAAATCCAATGTGTTTACCTTCATAAGTTGCTGGTTCCAACTCTTCAATAAACTTCATAACAATTCCTGGCATAGCATGAATATAAAGTGGCAAGATAAATATTATTGTGTCATAGTCCTTAATATAATGGGCAAGTTCTTCAGAAGAATTATTGGCAATACATTTGATTTCACAGGGATTTTCCATTTTTTCTATAAACTTTTCTGCAAATATTTGTGAATTGCTTTTTTTAGATTTTCCTTTAGGAGAACCATTTAGAATTATTGTTTTCATTTGCTATCACCTTTATCTGCAAATTCCCTGATAGGCTTGATTATAATATTCTTGGAGTAGAACTGATAAAATACACGATTTATATAATCTTCAAATATTTGTCGACTAGAGGTTCTTTCAAAATTTCCTTCATAGTAGAACTCAATATCCGGATAATTTTCGTATCTAGGAACATGCATCGATTCACCCGTCTTATAGGTGGTATATGGAAGATACAGTGGTATCATTCTATCAAAAAGAGTTTTCAAATTACCACTAACAAATCCTTTTGTAACATTTGCAAAATAAATAGCCTTATCTGCTGTAATATAATGATGATAGAATTCATTTAAATCAGCAAAGGTACATCTGCCAGGTGTTTTCCACCAACAAGACCAACAACCAATACAATTTTTTACGGCCTCTTTATTTAAATCAAATGTATAAACATCTGGAATTTCGATGCCATCACATTCTTTTATTATTACTGTTTTCAATTCATTTCCTCCTTGAAGTTATCTAAACACTTAAGTGCATATTCTACTACTCTAAATATCTACAATCTCAAAGGACTATATATCTCGCATGTTAGGCAAGTCTTTAGCCGCCTCAGGAATAAATTGTTCGATAAGATGTCTCTATTTATCTATCCGATTATAATTATCTAATCTTTTCAATACCTCTAATGTTAAAATTCCCTGCCATTCCTTGTATGCTGGCTTTAAACCATCTTGATAAAAACTATCTCCCCAGGGTGGTATTAACAATCCTTCTTCACTACCCTCTATTAACTCAATATAATAATCCAGATTTTCTTCTATTTTAGAATCTTTCACGCCAAAACTCTCTTTTTCAGGACTAGGTACAAAATCTAATGGAAGCGGCACATACTCCTTCCACTTATTTCGGTCATATTCAATGACTTGTGATATGCCGTCAGCAATATTATACTTTAATTTTTTCTTTTTTTCATCAGGCAATACCTCAAACAATTTTATATAGCAAAAAAGTTCATTCTCTGATGCAAAAGTAACTTTATTTTCAATATACTGAATGGCATATTCAACAATATAATCTACATCTATTTTACTTAGATATTCTTTATATTTATATAAATATGATAATAATTCAGCAGAAGGATTTCCCCAGTTATTATCTATTACAGTCATACCTTTTTGCTCATCATAATGCCACCAGGGCGTATGGGGATAATTATTAACTTCTTGGCTCATTGCAAACCAACCATTTCTACTTTCATTAAACTCTGATTCAAGATAATTTATTGCTGGTTTTATGATCTCTTCCTCATTTTTATAGCCTTCAACTTTAGATAAATGTCTTAAACCAATTGAAGTAGCCATAGGTGATGAAAATGGTAGTCTAAAATCTGGCTCCAAAGCATTTCCGAACCCACCATCTTCATTTTGATATTTTTTTAATTCCTCTAATAATTTTTACTGCTTCCTTTCTGAAAATTATATTCAAATAAATATTTATCAAGATTTCTTGCTTTATCTTTTAATAAACGGCTAATTGAAAGAAAGGATTTATTAGATAGTTTTAACATATGATCACCCCTTTGCATAAATTCATAATAATCTACTCCTTTTCTTGTATCTTATTCATTTTAAAATAATCTTTTTTGTTTAATAAAAATATTTTAGTAATTAATAATCATATAAGCTTCTCGAAAAGCTGCCATAGCAAGTATTAAAAATGCAACACCTATCGCAATCCATTGATTTCTTTTCATAGGTACCCGGTCATCTTTAGGAATAGGTTTAGATGCAGAAAAGAAGCTCTCAGATTGATTAATAGCAATAGTATCGGTTGCTACAGCTAAAAGGAATCCAGCCATCATTTCATAAAGCCCACTGCGAGTAAACACAGCAAATGAAGGTGCCATAGTTGTTTCCATTGGAATGGAAAAAGAATTTGTTCCTAATATTACAGCATACATAATCATCCAAGCTAATGGTACCAAATACCCAAATGAAAAATATCTTACACGTAAAATATAGTTTCCAAGGATAATTAATGTAAATCCAAATGCATTCAAGAAAAATATTTTCATAAATTCTTTATGTAGCGACTCTGCAGCTGTATCTCCAGCAAAACTATCAAGTAGACCAATGCCTTTTAACAACCCTTCAGGAAATAAAAAATAGGCTATAGTCCAACTAATAAAAAATAGTATTAATCCTATAACATATAAACTAATAAAACGAATAATTAATTTATCATTCCCTAAAAAATTATTCAATTATAACTCCCCCTTATTATAAATTTCATTAATCAACTCATCAATTCCATTTTCTTAGTATAATAGGTATCATCGTTTGTGGGGCTTAGTAAACTTCATAATAATCTGTTACAGATTCTTCTACAAATCCGCAGGACTTGTATAAATTTAAAGCATTTATATTTTTTACTTCTACCTCTAAGGCTACATCATAAATTTCATTTTTATTAAGTTGATTTATAGCAGATTTTAATGCTTGTTTTCCATAACCTTGCTTTCTAAATTCGGGCAATATTGCAAAGCCACATATGAGCCCTTTATTTCTATTTACCTCAACTCTAATCTTACCAATTATCTGGGAGTTCAACTCAATCATATATGTTATAATATTTTCCTTTTCACTATCTTCTGGCATTATTGCTATTCCACTAGTAATCCCAAAACAAATAGAATTTTGTCTAGCTATCTCACCAGCATCTGAATTTCTAGCTTTCCTTAATAATATACTTTTTTCTTCTTGAGATACACCTTTGTTATCCATTCTCATCTCATATTCTGAAAACGCATAAACTGCACCTGTAGCTTTAATGAACTCTAAACCAGAAGAAGATCTGTTATCGCAAACAAGTAAAATTTTCTTATAATTTCTTCTTTTGCATTCTTCAATCGCCAAATTAAAAAGCCTTTTAAAGATCCCTTTTCTTCTATAACTGGGATGAACCATTCCAGTTAATTCAGCCTTTTCCCCACCAAAAGTAAATATTCCTAAATATCCAATGAGTAGATCTTCAAAATAATAAAAGAATTCATTTGTATGTTCAAAAGATTCTTCTTTATCCTGACTCATCCTAAGTTTATATTCAAGTTCCAATTTTAAAAAGATATCTTCTTTTTCTTTACATATCTCTTTAAGTTCGTTTATTTTTATGTGATCATTTTTGTCAATTAATTTTTTTAGGCAGATAGTTATTTTACTCATCCCTTTCTTACGTAAAATCTAACATAGTTAACTCTTTAATCATCAAATTCTTTTCTTAATAAATGCAAATAGGATTTAAGACTGTTTCGTTTACGCTCCTTGTATCCAATAACCTCTCTGGCAGTGATCATAGAATTTAAAATTGCTTCTTCAGTTGCTTCTGCCGTCGCTCTAAAAACAAGATCTATTTTATCTTCCTGCAAAACTTTTAATGCAAAAACACAATTATCATCATTTTTACTGGGGCCAGGTAGTAGATTAGCTGTTGAAAATGCAATAATTACTTCACCACTTCCATGTCCCATATATGAACCTGTTCTGGCCAGCCCAATCCCTGCTCTTTTACAGATTCTCTGCAACTGTCTGGAAGATACCGGTAAATCAGTGGCCACAATTATGATTATTGAACCTTTATCTTCCTCATTATTAAGCTGTAAATCCTGATTAATCTGAATTCCAATCTTTTTACCATTAATACTTAAATCTTTTAACTGACCATAATTTGACTGTACTAAAACTCCTACTGTATATTGATGACCAGCCAGGTCGAAAACTCTTGAGGCGGAACCAATGCCACCTTTCAATTGATGACATGACATCCCCTTGCCACCACCAATATCTCCTTCCTGGAAATCTTTACTGGCATTATCAATAGCATTTAAAAGATCTTTTCGACTTACTGGGCGGTCAGCTATTTTATTTAAATAAGAATCATTGCATTCTGCCACAACAGTATTAAGAGAAGTAATTTCTACTCCTTCTTTCCTAGTTTTTTCCAACATATATTCGACAAGTGCATCCTGTACCTTACCTACATTCAATGTATTTGTTAAAGCAATCAGACTTTCCAGTTGTCCTAATTCATTTAACTGTATAAGTCCTGTTGTCTTTCCAAAACCATTTAAAACATGAGAAGCAGCAACATACTTATGCAAAAAAATATTATTCTCAGATGGATTAATCACTGTTACACCAGTTTTATAAATATCAGTATCAAGTGTCGCATGTCCAACTGTTACCCCTTCAACATCTGAAATTTTATTTAACTCACCTGGTTTAAACTCACCAATTTTAATTCCATAATCTCTTATTCTTAACTGATCAGTCATCTTCATCCCCAATCTATTAACTGGCAAAATTAATCACAGCCACTTTTTATTTAATTTCAGAATAGACTTCAATGTGATTACCTTCAGTATCTTCAAATTCAAAGACAAGATTATTTAAAATCTTTTTCATCGGGAAGACAATTTTATGACCACGCTCTATTAAATCTTTTTTTAAGGTTTCAGCATCCTCTACTTTAAAACTGAGTAAACAGTTATCACCATATCTAACACTTTCATTTTCATGGTTATGATCAAATAAAAATAATCTAAATCCATCAACATCAAAGAGATATAAGCTCTCTCCTTTTTTAGTACCTTCCCTTTTTAAAAACCATTCATAAAACCGCGTGGCTCTATCCAGTTCTTCTACACAAATATATGCTGACTCTAATTTAGGTTTCAATTTTCTCCCCCCATTAATTTAAAGCAAACTCTACAGCTTTTTTAGCATGTAGGAGTGTTGTATCAAAAACAGGAATTGAGCTATCTTTTCCTTTTATTAAAAGCGGAATTTCAGTACAACCTAAAATAACTCCTTCGGCACCCCTTGTTTTAAGATGATCAATTATCTTTTTGAATTTATTCCGGGATTCATCATTTAATATACCGGATATCAGTTCCTTATAAATGACATTATGAATAATTTCTCTTTCCTGCTCATCAGGAGTAATAACATTTATACCGTGTTTTACTTTTAACCTTTTCTTATAAAAATCCTCTTCCATAGTAAACTTTGTGCCAAGAAGTCCTACTTTTTTCATCTGCTTATCAATGATTTCTCCTGCAGCCGCATCTGCAATATGCAATACTGGTATCTTTAAATTCATCTTTACATCTTCAGCCATTTTATGCATAGTATTTGTACAAATAACAATTAGTTCCGCCCCTGCCAATTCTAATTTTTTAGCAATATCAATCATTTTAATTGTTAACTCTTTCCATTTAGCCTCATGTTGTAATCTCTCGAACTCTGCAAAATCAACCGAGTACATTATACACTGACAGGAATGTGGTTCACCTAATTTTTCTTTAACCATTTTGTTTAACAAACGATAATATTCAAGAGAAGATTCCCAACTCATTCCTCCGATCAAACCTATTGTTTTCATTTGAATTCACTCCCAATATTTTTTGCTGCCACTACCCTGACTGGAGCAGCTTCTGCTTCAATTTTTAGAGGAAAAACCATCACTTCAAAACTTCTTGCATCCAATAGTCTGAACAAATTTTTTAAGTTTTCTAGGATTAAAATATCATTATTAAATAATTTTTTATGTATTTCAAAAGGGAAATTATCAGGTGAAGGCAAGTCCATACCCAACATTTTTATTTCTCTTTTAATAAAAAAGTCAACTAACTCATCATCAACTACTGGGTGGTTATTATAATACTCTTTAGTTCCATACTTTTCACTATGATTTGTATATAATAATACAATATCATTCTTGTTTACCATCTGCCGGTATTTTTCTTTAAAAGCAATTACCTTTTCATTTCTTACATCGAGTAAACACCCTCTGCCCATCAACCTTTCTAAAGGAATGTCACTCACCAATGTTTTTCTTTCAGTAAGATGCATAGGTGTATCAAGATGAGTACCGACATGCATACCGATCTCAAGTTTGAAATTATTATATTTGTCTTTTTCTAGAAACTTATCCTGATATAGATTCACTGGGTCGTCATAAGGATGTACATCCATCTCATTTCTTATTGTATGACTTAAATCAATCAATTTATTAGCCATTATGCCTCTCCTCCAATATACCTATCTACTTCAATTGTTTTTTACCAACTAAAATATAACTTAATGGAATTTTTGCTTCTAATTCTTCTTGCTTTTTATGACCGGCAGATACATCGTCAGGATACTCAGAAAATTGCTCAATTGCCAAATTATTATCTCGCAATGCCATGATTATTGTTGAAATTGTATGAACAAACCAATATTGTGTTTCAGCATAATAATCTGTTCCACCTACATAATCTAAACTACTATTTTCTTCAATAGGTTCGTCTCTAAAATATGGTTCAATGATTTGTAATTTGTTTTTAATATTGCTATCATCAAACGGTAACATTTCACTAAAGGGATGAATTTCATGGATAAGAACTACACCATTTTCTCTTAACAAGTTATAAATAATTTTGAAAAACTTATTCAAATTTGGTATCCATCCAATACAACCCGCTGTCAGATGAACAATATCAAAAGATTCATAAAGCTCTTTCGAAATATCATAGACATCAGAACATATAAATTCGCAGTTAATATTAAACTTATTTGCTTTTTCTTTTGCTTCATCTATTGCTTCATCACAAAAATCAATACCAACACATCTCACTGCACCCATGTTCTTTAAGGACAGTAATTCTGACCCGTTATTACAACATAGATGTATAATGTCTTTACCTTGAACATTAATTTTATCAAATACCTGTAATAAATTTTCATTTTTTTGACAGATATAACCAGGTGTAGAAAACAATTGGTCTAATAACTCTTTCGATGCTGCTTGATGTTTTGGCATAACTTCATCCCAGGCTTTTTTATTTTGTTTTGTATAATCCTTTATTTCTTTTCCCATTTTTTCCTCTTTAACTTCCTTCTTCATTTTTACAAATTTATATTTTCCTCCATTAGTTTCCTGTAAATACTCTTCCATTATCTTAAAACCTATTTTCTGATATACTTTAATTGCACGTTGATTAAACTTTGCAACTGCTAACATCAAATAATCTTTGTCATAATTATATCTTTTTATTCCAAACTCAATTCCAGACATTACAAAATCAGAACCATACCCTTTTCCTGTTAAATCAGGTTTTAAGCCAAAACCGATCCACATAATACCATTTTCAAAATTATATGAATAAAAACCAATTAATTCTTTAAATTCATCTAGAACTGCAAACTCATATTCCCAGTGCTTTGGATTCAAAAATTCTTTTAAATCTTGTTTATCAGCAGTCATATCATAAAAAGAATAACTACCTTCATATTTCCAATCAAATGCAATTTCATTTGCGTACTTTTCATTCATCTGTACAAAAATGTATTTCATAAACATACCAACTCCAATATATGAATTTCAGATAAACATTTAGTATTATAATTCCATCATAACAGTTAATCCCCTGCAAAAAGTAACCTTTATTGCAAACTATTAATATTATAATCTAATACTTTAACTGGTTATTATGGGCCACTGATTTTTAAAATATCCTATCATGAATTAAGGCCAATTATAAATCAAAATGGTCCTATTGCCATGCTTATAAACTAATTGCAATATATTTTCTCCCAACTTCCAGTACCTGGCAGTATCTTGGCCCCTAATCGTACCGATAGGAATTTAATCTGACTAACTAGTTTCATTCCCAATTCTTCAAAATCATAATAATGAATTCAACCTCACCATCTTTACCCTTAAACCTGAGACCTGTATCCTTAAAACCAATTTTTCTATATACTTTAATGGCCCGCTTATTAAACTGAGCCACAGTCAAACGGAAGTCTTTTTTGGAAAAAATATCAACAGCATAATCCAATCCATACCGGAGAAAATTACTACCATATCCCTGACCTGTTAATTCAGGCCGCAAACCCAATCCAATATCTAATAAGTTTTGATTCTGATATGCTTCCACCTGATTCCCAGTAGGAACCTGAGCCGACTCACCAAAACAAAAATATCCAACAATTTTATCTTTTTGCTGTACAGAAAAATATGAACCATTCATAAACTCATTGATTGTTTCTTTACTGCCATCAAAGCTGTATATAGAATATGGCTCCATGTATTGCCATCTTGATATTTTTTCAGCTATCTTAGGATCCATCTTTTTTATAATATATTTCATTTTAACTCTCCTTAAACTTGATACATAATTCAGTCACCTCTTGATCCAACTCTTTTGGATAACTGAAATCGAGGTTTTCGCCAACCCTATTAGCCAGCTATGCTATACCAGCCGGCGATTTATTACTTAATACTCTTCAGTTTTTTCTGATAATAATGCCAAATTCCATTCATATATTTTATAAGTATATAAACCCCTTTTTATGATAGGATCATTTTCTGCAATTTCTTTGGCTTTTTTTATATCATTAGCTTTAAAAATTATCATCCCACCTTTTTCATTCTCAAATCCGCCACCAATAAAATATCTCTCCTTTGCAACTTTTTTCAAGTAATCTATATGTTCCTCAAAATCATTAGATCCAAATTCTTTATCTTTATTTCTATAATCAATTCTTACAAATAATTTATCCCCTTTTCTCACTAAACTTCCCCCTCAATTTTTTCTTATTAACCAGGCAATATTTTCTGCAAATCTTTTTATTTATAATATTCCTTGTAGACAATTTTAAAAAAATAATAAAATTTCAGTGTTTCCATCTTTTCTTGGAAAACCACTAACAATTAACGTATTCATTGTATGCCCCCATTAGATTTATTTACTAAGCTGGTATTTTAAATAACCTACTAGGCATTTACGAAGTTCCTGAATCCTGGGGTGCTCTTGATGAGGTAATTTGGGAATAACGATAGTGGAACTGTAAATACCATGTTTATGTGAATTCCCGTCAATTAAACAACACTTTAATTTGACTTCATTATATGTATAAGGATCAATATCGTAGAACCCTATTGATTTATATAGTTCTTGTGCTTTTTTCATCGTTGGGAGGGTATCAAGTTAAATTTTGTCCTTTTATATATTTGAATTCAATAAAGTACTCCTCCCCGTTTACCATAGTTCTCATAGATTTGGACCTCCAAATTAGTAGATTTATTAGTAATGAGCTTCCCATCAAGTTTAGACGGTTTTCTTTCGTCCATTTTGCCTTGTTTTCTTCTGATACAGTGTACCTTACATCTACTGTATTCGACAAATGGTAGGTAATCACTATATGACGTTGCTTGGATTTCATTCTTATTTTGAATCAGTCATATTATAATTCTTCTGAAATCTTTCTTTTAGTTAAACAATCATCTCTTTTAAATCCAAATTTCTCATATACACCATGGGCATCTTTTGTTTTTAATAGTTGTAAAAATACATTTTTTATATCTGGATGATCTGTAGTGTTCTTGACAAGCCATTTTCCCAAACCTTTTCCTCTATATTTTTTATCAATATATACATCAGCAACCCATGCAAATGCAGCTTTATCAGTTACTATTCTACTAAAACCTATTTGCTGTTTCTTTTTAAACATTGATATTAAAATAGAATTATCTATTGAGTTTATTATAACTTCCTTTTTTCTATTTTTTGCCCAATAAGTTTCTTGCAAAGACCTAATAATAAAATCTATGTCAATATTTTCTTTATTGTCCGTTATTAAATAATCATCTTGTTTTATTTTCATATCCCATGCTCCTTTTAATATATAAATTATTATTCTACCAATTTATTTTAAATCATTAGTATAGTTTTGGTTTATAAACAAAAACTGAAACTCGAATAATAAGCAATGTCATATAACGTATCCTTATTTTCGAAGTCCGGCAACCCTAAGATAACTCCTATCTTAGGTTGCAGGATTTAGGTACCGAGGAAGGACCCGAGCTGTACTGTGCTTTACCCACAGTGATACTATTATGTTTGCTTTTCTTACTTTTTTTCCTACAATCATTATAAAAACAACATGTTTATAATCTTTCAAATTAGATCTTAATATCCTTTAACCAATTAATAATATAAAATGTGAAATAATGTTCCCATACCTCTGCACTTTTTCTAACTAAACAAGAACAAAAGGTTTATTTGATTTTAAATAATATTTGAATAAAGGGATATTTTATTTTAATCTATACCTGTTAATTAATTTTAACCATTAATATAGTAATGTTCATTAAAACTATATCTTTTAAACGTAAACATGAATATGATATAATAATATTATAAATATTTTAAGAACAATGGCAAAAAAATATATTTTTAAATGTATCAGTTGAAATAGTATTATTTTTTGTTATTAACTTAGTCATTGAATCATGGCCATTAAAATGTTCACAAGCGAGACAGACAAATGTTATATCATAAATGGAAAGAGGTTAAACTATCAAAAATAAAGAAACTCAATTACAGAGATATGTCAATATGCGATTAGGCAACTTGCCTGAAATGGAACAACTAAAAGTTATGTTTAAAAAATCTTTTCAAGCAAGCTCTTATAGGAAGTTTTGGTGGTATTGGAACCCGGTTTATAATTATTTTCTTACAAAATATATTTACAGACCTTTGAAAAAAATACTTCCAAATAGCATATCTATGTTAATCACATTTTTGGCTTCAGGGTTTTTACTTCATGATTTACCAATAATGTTGATAATTTTAGCTACAGTTAAATTAATACTTCCTTTTCCTACAACTATCTTCTTTATAGTTTTAGGAACGACAGTAATTGTTAGTGAAAAATTGAAATTAAATTTTGTTCACTTTCAACCTAAAAATCGAATTATTATACACTTGGGCACAATAGTTTTTTCTTTTACACTTTCTTTATCAATTGTAATCATACTATTAATCAAATATAAGGACTTTTTTATATTACCTTAGTAAATTCCATTATTAAATTATTTACTTAATACTAACTGATACAATATTTAACTATTATGTCATTTAAACTTACTGAAATAAATTATGATTAAGTTTCTAAAAGAGTTGTGTCCTAAATACAATTTTTCTCATAATGAGGCACAACAAGTGTAAAGAAAAGATCACTTCTATGTTATCCATTTCTAACCAACTCTCAGTATAATTCTTATTGAATGTACTTTTGTTTTAATTAGAATCTATCTTCTATTTATATTTTTTACACCATTCTATTATATTTGGAAATAAATCTGCAACTGTTTTACTATCCTCCTTGACTTCATACAGGTCCAAAAGTTCATTATAAAATTGTTGAAAATGGACAAATCCCCTATAGTTCATAATATCTACAGTAACTTTTTCGATTTCTGCCAAGTCTTTTCCATTATAAATATCATGAGCATATAGCATAAATACTCCCCATGTCATATATTCATTAAATGTTAATGCCGGACGACCATAACTTGAGGCTTTGTTCCACTTCTCTAAATTGGAGAAAGCTTCAACCACATCCATTATATTTTTATCAAGATCTGTAATTGGATTTACATAATTGTGATCAATTTCTGTAAAAAGCATTCGTGAAATTAAACCTTCAACTACTCTTTGAGAATTTTGACTAAAATCAATAATATTAGGCGCAGAAATAAACATAACAATTTCACTATAATTATTGTTTTTATCTCTGTAATTAAATGTATTATGTGATCCACCTGTCAAAGGTGACATAATAATCTTATATGTGTCATGCTGGATTGGAAAATTCATCTCCAACCAACGCCACATATTTCTAACAGGGACTATATCCTTAAATATAGAAATTTGTTCTCGATAATAATCTTTGTGTTCATCATAAAATTGCCTAAACCCACTAACTTTTGCGAAGTCTTGTAGTTGTTCTATATACTTATCAGTCCTTTCCTGTATATAATTATTTGTATATATTCCCCCATGAACTATAGAATCATCAGAAAAACTATAAATAAATAGATTCCTGACATTTGAATAACCCATATTCTTATTGGCTGATTCTATTTCATCAACAATCGGATGATTCCTATATTCTCCAAAATGTTCAATAACAGACTGATAATATCGAGTTTGTTTATTAGTAAGTGACGAATAATCCTTATCAATATTTGATAATGCAATCACTATATTCAAAAGCTCGTAAACCTCAGGTATCTCTACCATTATCTTACCTCTATTATTTTCAATATATTGATTTGAAAATTGGGTTGAAAAAGAAACTGATACTTTTTGGCTAACATCAATAGAATCATCTTCTCTACTAAAAAAATATATTGAAGTTGTAACTAAGACGACTGATATAAGAGCAAAAATAATTATTGTATGTTTTTTAAATTTCATCTTATATCCCTCCTGAATTAAGTGTAGATCTTTGTTATAAATTTAACAATACATAAGTAGAAGTTAATCCACACCTTTTTAATTTATGTAAAGTACTCCAAACTTTAATTACCTTAATTTCAAAATCCTCTTTTTTATAAAAGGTTTTGTTTTATTCTTCAATTGGCATTAAATAAATAATATTTTTATTCGGCACATCATAAATTTCCATTACTTCTCTTTTTTCATAACCTTTCTCTTCAACATGTTTTTCAATTTTAGGATAAACTTTAAAAGTACCCAAAATAATTGATAATTTTGTTTTAAAAGGAAACTCAGTATATATAAATTTCTGCTTTTCTAATTCCATAAAATTATAGTTATCATCTAATTGATGAATATTATTGTAATCCTTCTCTTCAAGAATACAACCACTTTTACTTCTTAATTCATTCTGAGGAGTATTTTGAGGGTCATCATAGTATATTCCAAAGCCGCTATAAGTTTCAATATTTTCTTCATTTAACAACTTATGATAAATTTCATCTTGAATCTTTCCGGTTTCTTTATAAGGACCTATATGTTCTTTATACACCAATTTAAATGGTCCCATGACTTTTTCTTTTATTCTCACTGATGAAAAGAGCCCTGATATAATACTAAAAATACCTAAGACAATCAAAATTACAACAACAATAAAAAATATTATTTCCATTACAACCAACTCCTTTATATTATTTATTTTAGCGGTTATTTCAGATAACGTAACCGTAAACTCATTGTTATGAGGCCTCCCCACGTTAAAAATACAATAAAGTCACCAGATAATACTTTGGGGAATTTTTTTATTTCTTCACTTCTTCCCAGTCTTTTCTTAATAAATCCATATACAAAACGTCTGAGTAGGTGCCTACTCTACTATCAAAACTAGCTTCCCTCATTAGACCTATTTTTTTAAATCCCAGCTTTTCATATAAATTTTTTGATTTTTTATTATCTGCTAATGTTGTTAACTCAATTCTATTTAAATTAAGGAAATTAAACATAAATGTAATGAAATTACTTAGGGCATCATACCCATAGCCCTTACCCCTTTCCTTAATCTCTCCTATTTCTATTCCAAATTCTGCACTTCTATTTCTCTTGCTCCAGTTACGATAAGATATATCTCCTATAGGAGTTGCATCTTCTTTTTTGCAAATAATAAATAATTTTTCATTGGGAAAGACTTCTTTACTTTCTATTTCATCCTTTACTTGTAATTTAAAAGATTCCTTACTCAATAAGAAACCATATTTAAAACCACAATATAGATTACCCCTAGCATTATTCCTCCACTTATGTAGTAATTCTTCATCACCTGATTCTAACTGTCTGATTATCACTTTATTACCTTCTATCAATTTAATTTCCTCCCTCTATAAATTAGCGGTTTCGTTTGACGCTCCACAGGACAAGTCCACGAAGCTTCCTTATTCATAGAACCTTGCTTATTTACACTATAATTGTGCAAAGATACAACAATTTTACACTTACGATTAATGTTCCTAGTATTTCCTATGTTACCATCCCGTTATGGTTGTGCATGGCTTTTGTTATTACTTCAACTATGATTTTGATAATGCCTTATTTACATTTGCAAAACACTTAATATAAAAATTAACATCTTCAGAAGGTAATTCATTAAATTTATCTGAAAATCTTTTTTTTATATCTTCAATAGACCAATTTTTTCCTACTATCTGTTCGGCTAATTTTAATTGATTCCATAGCTCATGTATCTGAGATTTATTATATACATCCTGATGTGAAATAATATAATAATTAGCATCGTACTTTTCAATCTCATCAATCATAGGAAATAGTTTTTCTTTGGTATAACCATATACTCCATTATATCTTCTACCATAAATACAATCTCCTAAAAATAAAACTTTTTCTTCAGGAATATAGATGACAGACGAATCATCAGTATGCGACCCTCCAATTTCTTTAACAATACATTTTAATTCTCCTAAATCTATTTCAATACTATCCTTATATATAATATCTAAATCACCTATTGCAAACCTATCTCTTTTGGGTATTTCCTTTTTTATACATTCAATAGTAAAATCAGAAAATCTTTCACTATCAAGATATTCTTCTAATGATGCATCATCCCACTTTAATTTTTTCATTCCATCTATTTTTTCTTTTGTATTTTTGTTAGCAATGGTTATTAGGTTCATCTTTCGTATCCCAAAAATATGATCCCAATGATAATGTGTAAGAACTAGATATTTCAATGGTGGAATATCCATTGACTTTATTTCTGAAATAAACTCTTTTGCATGACTCGGAGAGTTTCCTGAGTCAACTATCAGACTATATTTGTTACCACAGATAAGTCCTAGGGAAGGTCTATCCGTGTCCTCTTTGTGTGGCATATAATAAATTCTATCTGTTAATTTTTTAATCATTTATCCTTCTTCCTTTCTAATATTTGTTTATAGATCATACAACTTTTGGAAAATACCAATAATAGATGGCAAAATTTCACTTAACGTATCAACTGTTCCCGACGTGCTCGTGTCGATATAAACTGACGCAAAGTTTGACGACGGCTGTATTACCCCCTCATTCATTTCAAGCTTTGTGTCAGAGAGCATGTCCCGAAGGCAGGCTGCTAGTCCGTAGCGGAAATATCTGGTTAACTGACGTTGGGCATTCTTTATAAATTGAGTTTTTTATTAAAACAAATAAAAGACTCAATCTTCTTAAATCCTTCATTTTGATACAATTGTACTGCATTTTTATTTGTTGAATGTACAACTAATCCTGTTTTTTCTGCCATGTTTTCATTTGCTAATTTTATTGCATATCTTAGTAAATTTCTCCCTAATCCCATTCCTCTATATGGTTTATTTATACTTAGCCATGATATAAAACCAAATTTAATACCATTCTCAATATTTATATTTAATTGTATTGTCCCTATAGGTTTTTTACCTCTCCATAATATAAACAATTTTCCGTTTTGGCCTTTCATTTTTTTAACATCATCTATTTTTAATTTAGAAAAACCATGATGCTCTTTAAAATTATTATTTATAAGACTGCACCATATATTTTCTTCTTTGTTCCACTTTATAGATTTCACTTTATATACATTTAGTAATTCAATATTATTTATCTTAGTATTATTTTTTTCTAAATACCAAGAATATCTTTGTTCGACAAAATCTAATTTCTTCAATATTTCTCTTACCTTTATCTTTCCTTCTGGAAGAAAAAGATGTATTTTCTTCAATCTATTTGTATCAAGTAATATTTTATCAAACAAACATCTATAATTAAGCAATTTAGCTTCAATTGAATGAAAAATCCTAAATCTCCCCTCATTAAGCATCAATGAAACTACACCTATTAATTCGTTTGAATTGTTATATAACAAATACGTGGGATTTTCTGAATTTAGCTTAAAATCTCCATCTGGTAAGTAAGATTCATCATGCTCTTTTCCATATTTATTACAATATTCAAGAAAATCATGAAGTAATTCATTTGTTAAAGTTTTTATATGCATCTTTAATCCCCTTTCCTATGTCCAATGTCAGATAACGTACCGAAGGGTAGCACGATTTTTTGCGTCACGGGAATCCCATGTTATCCAACATTAGATTGTTTTTACTCTTTTAAAGAATTTATTATTATGTCTGACCAACTTTTTAGGTTTTCATTGAATTTTTTATTATATTTTTTTACTGCTTTATTATATATTGGATACAACTTAGTCAAATCCAACATACAATCTAACAAAACTTCTTTCCCGTTTATTTTTTCAACAACCACTGCAATCTTCCAACCAACTGTATACCATGATCCCTGACCACCATTGTTCATCATTAATTCATATCCTCTTTTATATAATTCTTTTTCATTAAAAAATTCTTTTTTTAAAATCTTTACAAAAAACTCCTCTATCAAATCAAAATCTTCGTTAAACCTTTCAATATTTGAATCCCACTTTTGTTCTAATTCTTCATCAAAATAATTAGGATGATTATTAGGTCCACCAGCTGCAGCTAACATTGCAAAACCTTCACCAAATGCATTTGTCCACTCAATTACCTGTTGAGCTTGCTGTAATAAATAATTATATTTTTCTGGACTATAAATATCATCAAATCCAACATGATGTAATTCGTGTATTAATTTATTTTCTAATTTAGCCCTAGATATGCCGGGTTCTAAATATATAAATAAAACCAGTTCATCATTTATTTCATGAACAAAACTATTATCTTGTGGTTTTATAACTGGAATTATGGTTGTATCAAATTTTGCGCCTTTAGGAAGATATTTTTTGGTTATCGATAACAATTTATTTAATTCAAGATCTTTTAACAGTTTCCTAGACTTCTTAAAATTTTCATAACTATTTACCTGATTTTTATTATGTAGGAATGATTTAAAATCATTTTTGCTAAACTTATTTCCCATATCATTTTCTCTTTTTACTAACCATTTATAACCTTTGCTTGTAAATAAGTCTTCCCAATCAGTATTAGTTATTGATATATTATTATTTTGCTTTTCTAAAATCTGCAATACAGCCTCTAATTGATCAAAAATGAATTTAATACCCAAAATTCAAACCCCCATGTTCGTCTGAAGTACCCATTAGTCTATTGTTTTTGTTTTTTTAGCTATCAAAGTAAAATATGTTAGATATTCATTTTCATCTTTTAACAGCATAGTTATATCTTTTAAAAAGTCATTAATATTTCGACCGGATTCAATTTGCCAGCGTATACTATCTAACCAAAATTCTCTCCCTTTCGGATGTTTGAAACATTCAAGTACTTCAATTTGTTTTACTTTTTCAAAATGTTTTCTCCACCAATTAGGCGAATGAATTGAATAAGACTCTTTAAATTCAGGAGGATCAAATAAGAATTCTTCTGGAATTTTATATTTGAATTCAGATGCAAAGCAAGGACTAGCTATACATATAATTCCTGTTTCTTTTATATATTTTAATAAATATGGGAGATATAAATCATCTGTACCAAAATAAAAATAAGAGTTCATAGAAAAAACAACATCAAAATATCCTTTGGGAAATGGTATACTTCTAGCATCCATTTTTATTGGCTTAACATAATTTTCTACCCCTTCATCTTTTATTCTTTGCCAATTTGATGTCGGATCAATCCATAAATCAGCTGCAATAATCTCTACATTATATTTTTTCGCTAGAAATATAGCACTTAAACAATTCCCAGCTCCTAACTCAAGTATCCTCATACCTTTTTTAATATTTATTTTCTTAGTTAATTCATTTGTTAAAAATAAATCCCCTGCTCCCATCGACCCTTTATGGCAGTCTTCCCATGAATAATTAATTAACTCTGGATATTCTTTAACATCAATTTTAGGGAAATATTTAACTAACTCACTTTTACTTACATTAGGTAATCTTTCTATGATTTCTGTTTTCATTCTTATTTCCTCCCGGTTTAACAGTATATAGGGTTTTGAATGGAGCGTAGCGGAATCTCAAATCTCATGTTATCTGATGTTTCCCTGTGCCTACTTCTCAGCTACAATATAATAAAAGTCACTATTTATATCATAATTATCATAAAATATCTTAAAACCAGTAGTATTCAAGCGGTCAATCAAGTCAATATGAGAAAAAGGTACAAAATCTAATCTAAATAAAGTACAACTTGTACTTCCATCTTGCATAATCTTAACAAATATAATTTCTACATAATTTATTTTATCAAAACCAGACAAATTCCAAATATATAACGGTATGTATTTCTTATTATTATATTCTCTTATTGGTAATGACTGAAATCTCTGATTTTCTTTTAATATCTTTTCCCAATTTCTTGTATGAATAACTACCTTACCACCATCTTTCACTATTTTGTGAAAAGATGATAAATTTTTAAGCATATCTTCTTTTCCAAGACTGTGACTTATTGAATTACCCCAACAAAAAACAATATCAAATATATCATCAAATTCTAAAGGTAATTCACTCCAGGCTAAACGTTTTAAAGGTATAGATAAATTATTATCCTTAGCATAAATTTGTGTTAATTTTATCATTTCTTGGCTAATATCAGTGGCTGTAACATTGAACCCTTGTTTTTTTAATGCAACAGCTTGAACTCCTTTTCCACAAGAACTATCTAATATTTTTGCCTCATTAGATACTGAAGCAAGTAATTCTTTATGCTCATTAATAAATTCATTTTCAAATTCACTAAGATCATAATTAGCATATAATACATCATAGAAAAAAGCCATAGAATTATACTGTTCTTTTACTTGATTTGATTTCACGATTACACTCCTTTTTTGAACTGATCTTTTCTTATTCTCTAAATTTAGGAGAAATTCCATCTTCCATTTTAGTTATTATAACTACTAAAAGTGCGGCAAAAAAACCTGGTATAAATGCATATATAGGCCCAACAATTAATGGTTGAACGAAAGATGCTAATATCATTCCTAAATTACCTGGATGCCGGATATATTTATATGGTCCATTATCTATAATTTTATGGTTACGTTGATTTTGGATACGAACTGTTCCATCAAAAAGTCTTTAATCTCATTAGCTATAATATCCGATTTTTCATGATGTATATAATGACCACTGTTGAATAATTTAAACTTCCCAAAATTAATTTCTGTAACGTACTCAGACAATTTTTTCTTCCAATCCGGTATAATATTAACACTACCCTCAGCAATAAAAAAATACATGGGAATATTAATAGGAATACCATTTGTTTTTACCTTCCTGGCGTTTTCCTGAATATAATTGACTTCATTCAACATGGTTTTTGTTAAAGAACTTTTGTAAAAGGTTGCTTTAAGTTTTTCTTTATCTTCCTTCGATAATTCTTCAGATTTGAGTAAAGGAAGATTTTTTTCTAATTCATCCTTACCCATAAACCTGGATAAACCTATTCTTGATATTAAATACATAAAAAATAATTCGCTTTTTTGGGGTAATACAAAAGAAGAATTTAGATAAACATCTGGAATCGCTGGATCAAGTCCTATAATTGCTTTTACTTCATCTGGATATTTTTGAGCCCAATAAATCGCTTCCAAACCTGACATTGAATGAGGTACAAGTACATATGGCCCATCTTCTCCTGAAAGCTTTAATGCTTTTCTTGTTTCTTCGAGCATTGTATCTATATCCCTTGAACTTGATGATGTTTCACTCCAACCATAACCTGCTTTTTCTACTACTACTATTCTATATTCATCCGTCATTCTCATCCATAAAGGTTTAAAATCTATAGTTGGACAACTAGTGCCATGGCCAGACATAAAAATAAGTGTAAAATCTCCTTGTCCCTCACTATATACATGCATTTTATTATTATTTACTTGAACTAATTCCCCCGGTGGAGGATATTTTTTAGCTTCATTCCTTAGTTCATATTTATGATATAATGCAGATAATACTAAAAGTACTACTATTATTCCACCACCAAATATTACAATCTTTCCAGCTATCTTTAATATCTTCATCTTATCCCTCCAAAGCATTAATTTATTTTTTTCTATACAATATAAACTGAAGTTATTACGCTTAACATCCCCAGATTTCCCGATGTGCTCATGTCCACTAGGACCTGCCGCAAAGTTTGGATAGCATGTCCCGCAGAATAGCTTGAACTCTAGCGTGACGGGAACCCTCTGTTAGACGAAGAACGTTGTTAACTCTCAAACATTTTTTATTTGATTATATGAGTGATAGCTGACATAAATATGCCCCACTGCTAAAAAGATTGTTCCGATAAATAATAACCAAGTATCCAAAACTATGCTACTAAATAAGAAAAAAATGACTGGACTAATAGCCATAGGAATAGGAACTCCTAGCATAGGCTCAAAAAGAAGTTTATATAGTCTACCGTACAAAAGATATCTTAACCAGCCAACATAATAAAAAGCAATTGCAATAATTAAAGAATATAAACTAAATAATTGATAATTAGTATTAAAATTAATTGAATAAAATAACGGAGTAATAAATACAATTGCGCGTCCTATCTGCTCTATAACCGTCATTCCCCTTAAAACCATACTTTCCTCATATTTAGGTGGTTCTTCTTTAGGAGGAAAAATTAATACGATTAAATTAGGTAGTAAAACAATTATAGTAAGTATAGTTCCATTTTTCATTTCAAGATCTCCTTTATATCATCAACCACAAATAAAGCGCATATGTATTTCATTTTTACCTCCAATACAATTATTAACATAATGCTTTTTTAATTATTATTTAATTTATTTATTTGTACAGAATAAATGTTCATGTTATTTTTTCTTTTCATAAGACTTAATTTTTCGTTATTAATTTTTTTCTTATTAATATCATATAAATCAGAAGTTAAAAATTGTTCAATAAAAGCTAAATCAGGAGTATAAAAAAAGCTGCCACCTAATTTCAAAGAATTAAGCAAATCCATATATCTTCTAGCATAAATAATATGATTTCCATTCTTTTTAAAATGATTTCTTTTAAAATGATTTGTAAATGATAAGTGTGAAATAATAGTTCCCCAATAATTTGGTTTCATTTTAAATTCAAACCAATCTGTTTCTATAAGATAAGATGATTTCTTTTCTATACTTCTATCTATACCATAAGCTTTTATACCTTGAGCACGTAAATAATGAACTAATTTAGCACTAGAACCACAACCGACATCTAAAACTGGTTCACAAATTTTCTCTACATTAATATTTAAAATTTCTAGTTGAAAAACTGCACTATACTCTGAACAGGGGATAGGATCTAAATATTTTTTATCTTTAGAAAAAATTTTTAATTCATCAATTTCTCCTAAAATCTCTCTTAAACGAACTTGATGTTCAATTACAAGTATATTTATCCATTCTAAATTAATAGCCTGATTTAATCTTAATTTATTAAATACCTCATTCACAAAATTATAATATAGAGCATTGATTTTATTAATTATTTCATCATTTATTTCTGCATATTGATTTAAATTAAATAGAGTTGCAATTATTTTATCAGTAGAATATTCTACTACTTTTCTAATAAATTTTTTAGTTTGAAATTCTTCAGTAGAATTAATATATTCAATTATTTCTTGTTGATGAGATATTATATAATCAACAACATATTTACCTAAAGGAGGAATTTTTTTATATTTAGTTGTTTCATAAAATATATTTTTTCTCCCATTTACTTTATTTAATTTATCTATAAATTCAAGCATTTTATTTTGTATAACCACTTTACTCTCCCTTCCAATAAAAGGCATTTCCCATAACGTCCCGCGTATTTATGAAGTTCCCGAACTCTAGGGCGATTGCCCTTAGTGAAGAAATTTGGTGCATCAAAATTCACTTTCTTTAATGTATTCTAATACATATGTTTCTCTTTTTGTCCACCTAGGAATTTTTTCAGAATTTGAATTAAGTATCAAATTATTTTTTTGAATTGCATCATCAATATCAACCCAAACAGGTTTAAATTCTAACTCTTCCTCATATTGATCATGATTTTGTTTGCAAAAATTTTCCTCTACCATACATATGTAATAATAAGAGTTTCTTCTTTGGTCTCTCCAATTTCATTTCCTCCACCAGGAAATTTATAATCACCATTTTCAGTAGATAATATCATAAGAACCTTTTCGTTATCTAAAATAATACCTCGTACAGCTTCTCGAGTAATTAATCTGCCTTTTTTATTTAATTGCTCTTTATGATTTATTTCTTTTAATAATTCCATGTTCCACCTCACATGATTTTATATGGTTTCTCGATAAAATATCTATATAATAAATACTATACTACAATTATTTAACTAGCCACACTATGTCATATAACTTGAGTTTCCAAAGTTTATGAACCTTAGTCAGACAGCCCTTGGTGAAGGAATTTGAGTGGAGCGACGAAGGAGCAGAACCGGCAATATTTTAATTAAGCGAAGTGGGACTAACCCACAATATTTGCTATCACTTAATTTATTTCTTTTTTAAATGGAAATGAATATAGTGTATAAATATGTTCTCTATTAAAGTTTAATTTTTCAGCTAAACTCCATGATGGTATATTACTCCCCATACATTCCCAGTGAGGTTTTAATTGTTTATCTATGCATGTTTCTACAAAAGCTTCTGTTGTAACTTGTGAAAATCCATTTCTTCTATACTCTTCAAGAGTTTCAATTCCCATTGTATGAATATCATCATATACAAAATTGCATAAACAATAGTTTACTATTATATTATCAGAAACTATACAATAACCAAATGTTTCATTTAAATATTCCTCACAAGAATTCCACCAACGTAAAATTTCTGAAACTATATAATCCAAGTTTTTTATATTTTTATCATTTAATAATTCAATATTAATTTTTCTTAACACAAACTTATCATTCAATTTACGTTTTTTATAATCATGCCATGAATCATACTTAAACTTATATATATATTGTTTAGACTTGTTTAATTCTCTACCACTAAATACCTCTTCTAGTATCGAGCACCATTTTTCAGTTTCCCCACTAAATTCAAAACGATTTAAGTTTTCTTTAATTGCTCTTGGTTCAATTTCTTTATCTATATAATCACTAATATAATTATTAAATTCCGGATTGTTTTCATCTCCAACAAAATAGAATCCTTGAATACCTTTTGACCAAATCATTGCAGTATGAGGTGATTTTATAGAATCTACAAAAATCCAGCCCGGATTATTTCCTTCAATAACTGCTTTTATTTCTACATTATCCACCTTATCATCTAATAGACCATAAATAGATTTAAAGTTGTCTTTTTCAATTTCAAATATCATTTTAATTCTCCAATTCTTTTTAATTTCCATATATACTAACATAGTCCCATTTCGCTGAACGTCCCGCAGAGTAGCTGGTCTTTACGTAACGGAAATACCATGCTATCTGCAGTAACTGCGACTATATATTAAATTAATTCTTGTTTTATTTCTCCTTCTCCTTCTTTTACATTGACAGTTGCATATGCTCCATTGATAAATACCAATTGAGGAGGCATATGTCCTAAATCAACATTATATATTACAGGAACATCTAAATCAGATAAAGAATACTCTAATGAGTCAACTAATGTGAAATCCTCTACATCACTATATCCTTCTGCTCTTCCATATAATATACCTTTACACTCTTCAAACCATCCATTCATTTTCATTTGCCACAAAGTTCTATATATATCAGATGAATCCATTTCACAACTCTCAAAATACCAAATAAACCCATCTGAGTTATGCATATTTATAAAGTTTTCTACTAAATCATATGGAGTTCCTATCAATTTACATATTACATCCAAATTTCCTCCCATCAGTCTTCCACTACATTCAACTTCTTTTTTATTACCCAAATTCTTCCACTCTACTTTTTCTGTTAAGTTATAAGGAGGGATATTATTCTTTGTAACTTCCAACCACTCTTTTTGATATCGATCTAGACTATGTTGTACAAAATTCTCTCCTTTTTCTTTGTTCAAAATATTTAAAGTTTCCAAAACTGATTCATGAATTGGTGTATTACCAAAATCAAGTAAATTAGGTCCATGTGCTGTAGCAATATTAAGTTTTAATGTTAAAGTAAACAATAATGTACTTATATCGGAAAATCCTAATATCCACTTGGGTTCAGCTTCCCTTAGTTTCTCATAATTTAAATAAGGTAACATATCCATTAAAAATTCTCCCCCCCAAGGAGGAATTATTGCCCTTACATCCTCATTTAAATATAATGATGTGAATTCCTTAGCTCTAATACTTGAAGGGGCACTGGTTAATTTACTTTGGTTTTTAACAGAATCAGTTTCAATAAAATTATAGCCTAAATTGTTCAACTGACTTTTAGCATTTTCCAATTTCTTAACAATAACACCAGTTACACCAGATGATGGAGCTGTAATCCCAATTGTATCTCCTTTTTTTAAAGGTGTTGGGTAATTTATCATTATTAAATCAACTCCTAATATTTATTATAGACTTAGCCGTTATTGTAGATACCGTAATCGTATTGCCCAAGTTCCAGAACCTTAGGGCGACTGCCCTTGGTGATGGAATTTGGATGTAGTGACGTAGGAACGAAATCGGCAATATTTTGTTATCTGACGTCATCCCGTTACACCTGCAATATATTTATTTACTCTTTCATACAAATGAGGTTGTATTAAAGGATAAGTAAGATTTTTTGGTAATTCTTTTACTAACTTTACATCTTCTATTTCATACCCAGGTAATTTTCCCAATTCTTTTATATCAGCATAATAAAGATTACCAAACGAATTATTTTCTCCTCTATTAACAGAATATGAACATATCCATTTTAAATCAAATACTTTTGCTCCTGTTTCCTCAAATAATTCCCTTTTGGCAGCATCAAGACTAGATTCATTTTCTTCTTTATGTCCACCTGGTATCTCCCAAGTATTTCTATCTCTATGTCTAACAACAACTATTTTATCTTTATAAAATGCCATTATTACAGCAAACTTTATATCCTTTTCTTTTATTTCTTCTTTTTCGTAAAACTCTACTTTGATCATAGTTTCTTCCTTTCTAATTCAAATCACCATAATTTAAATATATGAAATAACTATACTAATGAATTCATATAATCTTTTTTAACCAGCTAAAATTTTAGGGTAGAGCATTTTGACTTGATTTATAATTTTTATACTTTACATATATTGATTTTATCATTTCATAATTACTGAAACCCGCAGGGATGATTTCAGATAACGTCCCGACTTGCTCGTGCCGTAGGCCTGGCACAAAGTTTGCTACCCAACAACTTATCTCATTCATTGCAGACTCTGTGAAAGAGAGCAAGTCTCGAAGAGTAGCCCGTTCTTCGGTGTAACGGGAACCCTCTGTTTTATGTGAAGTAGCGGAAATTTAAAGTAGATCCACTACCTCCTCAATAAATTCTTTTGCTTTTTTAAAATCTTTATCATTTGGATGCCCCTGTGATAATCTACCTAGAATAGCAAAAATAATACCAAAAAGATTATTATTAGTGACTTCCTGTGCAACAAAACTACCTTTACAAGCAAAGTTACCCTTGATTATTGCTCCTTTAGATTCAAGAATCTTAATTAATTTCTTATTATAGAATTTCATACCAATTCCACTGGTTGAAAATACAAAAACATTTTCATCTCGTAAATTCAATTTATCTACTAATTTAAATAACTTTGGTGACAGCCTCTCCCTGTATACACCGGAACCAAATCCAATCAAGTTATAATCTTTTATATCAACATCATTAACATCCTTTATATTTATTAACTCCGTATCTATTTCGTTAGCAAAAACATGTGCTATTTTTTCAGTATTATTCTTATAATCAGAATAATATATAATCAAGAATTTCATAAGTTCATTTCCTCCATATTTTTTTCTAAATAAAATTATCCTAATATCGTAGATATTTTAAATTTAATTTTTTAATTATACACTATATATTTTATTATCATAATATTAAACTTAGCTATTTCACATAACTTAACCGCATTTCCGAAGTCCAGCAACCCTTAGTTAGCTCTTATCTTGGGTTGATGGATTTGGATGCAGTGACGAAGGAACGAAATCGGAAATATATTGTTATCTGAAGTGACAATTGGCCACAATTCATAGCATAAAATGTTTTAAGTAATCCTAAAGTAATCATGTAACTTTCTTGCCTGCTCTTTTTAATTCTAGATATCTTAATTCACGCAACATTTTTTGATAGCTTTTATATCTTTCTTTACTTAGTTTACCTTCCTCAATTGCTTTTTTTACAGCACATTCAGGCTCAGTATCATGTTTACAATCTGTAAATTTGCATTGACTAGCTAACATTTTTATATCAGAAAAGGCTCCACTAATACCTTCACCCTCATCCCAAAGTTGGAGTTCTCTCATTCCCGGAGTATCTATTATAATAGCACCAGATGGTAAAATTAATAATTCCCGATGAGTTGTAGTATGTCTGCCCTTATCATCTTCTCTAATATTTTTTGTTTTAAGGACTTTTTTGCCCATAAAGATATTTATAATTGTAGATTTTCCTACTCCTGAAGATCCTACAAGTGCTATAGTTTCACCTTCTTTTAAGTAATTATTCAGTTTTTCAATTCCTATTCTATCTACACAGCTAATTGCTATAATAGGAACCCCAAAAGCTATTTTTTCTACTTCTTTTATTTTTTTATCTACATTATCACAAAGATCTAATTTATTTAAAATAATAACAGGATTTGAACCACTATCCCAAACTTGTGTTAGATATCTCTCTAACCTTCTAACATTAAAATCATTATTTAATGAACTGACAATAAAAATAGTATCTATATTAGCTGCGATAATTTGTTCATCTGTTTTTTTACCAGCCATTTTTCTGATAAATTTACTATCTCGATTTAAGATAGCATGAATACTGGCTTTTTTTTGATTAAGATGTGGTCTTAAAACTACCCAATCTCCAACCGCTGGATAATCAGATCTACTTTCGGCATTAAAATTAAACTTTCCTGTTACTTCTGCTAATAACTCACCATGTTCTGTTAATACACGATAATAATTTTTGTGCTCTATAACTACTCTACCAGGTATAAAGTCATCATTTTGATATTCTGCAAATAAACACTGAAAAAAATCATTCCATCCTAATTTCTTTAAATGCAAATTCATATTCACCTCTTATACGTTTTTTAACCCACTAATTAATATCACATGTTTTCATTTCAGATAACGTATCCGTATTGCCGAAGTTCCTGAACCTTAGGGCGGCTGCCCTTGGTGTATTAATTTGGGTGCAGCGACGTAAGGAGCAAAACCGTAAACCCTGTGTTAGGTGAAGTAGTCGCTTGACCCAAGAAGTATACCCTAGTACTTTATATCGTATCTATAAGTGCATGTAAAAATATACATGGTGTTAACGTTTTTGTTCTTAAATAAATTTTACCTAATATAAATCCTATGTACATTTGATAAGAAGTAGATAAAATAATAATTATAGAAACTTCATTGTGACTCAACACATGGATTATACCAAAAATAATAGACTGAATTATATTAGATTTATCTTCTCTAATTCCAAATGCAAGCAAACCACTTAAGAAAAATCCTCTAAAGAGTACTTCTTCTACTATACTTGGATAATATAATTTTTGTATAAAATTTTTCATATAAAAATAATTAGTAGTATTCTCCAGTAAAGTTTTTATATCTATACTGAGGTTCCCCCATTTAATTAGACACATAGTTTAGATGTTTTTCTCTCTTTTTCATAGTTTTCTGGACTTTTATAATCCAGGGTTGAATGCATCCTGATTC
>JADQBT010000015.1 GCA_016278485.1 Halanaerobiales bacterium | reverse complement strand
GGAGTCTTCTTTCTATTTTTTTATACAATATCTCCAAAACTTATTTTACACTAACCCAGTAAATTAGCTTCGAATTTAACAGCAAAGAATGGTCTATTTTAGTCAACCCTTAATCATTTCAATAAATGCTTTTGCTAGTTTAGGGTCAAATTGGCTACCAGCACACCTTTCAATTTCAGCAATAGCTTTTTCCTTACTAAAAGCTTTTTTATACGATCTTGCGTGGGTCATGACATCAAAGCTATCTATTATAGAAATAATACGTGCAATATATGGAATCTCTTCTTTGGCTAACCCGCGCGGATAACCAGTCCCATCCCAACGTTCATGATGGGCCAAAATGGACTCTGCTACTGGTGCAAGTTCTGGAACTGCCTTAATAATACGGTAACCACTCTCTGGATGGCCTTTAATTTCCTCAAACTCTTTATCTGTTAATTTAGTAGTTTTTTTAAGTATTTTTTCAGATATAGAGACTTTCCCAATATCATGTAATTTAGATAGTAGTTTTAGTTCATCAATTTGATTTGTTGGTAAGCCAAGTATCTTGGCAAATTCTATAGCTAGTTTATTCATTCTTTCAGCATGGTCATTTGTTTCGTGACTTTTTTCTAGTAAGGTATTTTCCAGTGAAGCAATAATAGAATTACGTGTACTTTCATTATGAGCTAATTTATTTTTATACATTCTATCTTCCGCTTTTTTAATAGTATCATTTATCTTAATTTCTGAATTGATTTTTGTGGCTACTCCCATGGCAACACTTAATTTAATTGGTTTATTCTGTGCCTTAGAACAAGCATCTTTAATTCTGTTACATATATTTTCTCCAATTTCATAAGGTGTTTGCGGAAGCAATATTACAAACTCATCTCCACCCCAACGAGCAATAATATCTTCTTTACGACAGGGTTTCTGTATAACATTAGCTATCTTTTTTAATAATAAGTCTCCCGTTTGATGTCCAAAGGCATCATTAACTAATTTTAACCCATTTACATCACAAACAATAATAGATAAAGGTAACTGTCTTTCCGTATTTAGTCTAGCCAGCTCTTCTTCAAAATAATTGCGGTTATATAAACCAGTTAACTTATCATGATAGTTCAAATATTTTATTCTTTTCTCTGAATCGACATTCTCTGTAATATCAAGACTAGTTATTAGTAAAGACTTTTTATCCTTATAAATGATCTCTGTAGAGTTAAATTTTACCCAATGAAGATGATTATTAATTAATAATCTTATTTCTACTGATCTATTATTCGGATTATTAATAAATAAACCTTTCACTTTATCCTTATCTTTCTTGTGTACAAACTTCAGAAATGAAACTCCTATTATATCCCGGGCTTGAATACCACAAATATTAATAAACTCTTGGTTAGAATAAACAATTTTCTGATTCTGTAAAACACAAATCCCGACAGGGCTTTTTTCAGACAAAGCATGATACCTATGGTCGGATTGCAGGGATAATTTCCTGATGTGTAACAAATTTTTAATTCTTGTCTTCAATAATATTTTAGAAACAGGGGTAATTATCAAATCAGTCACTATGGTCTGTAGTTGTTTATATATAACATCATTTTTATTCTGAGAACTTAAAAGTAATATCGGTAAAAATACAGGCTTCTCATTATTTTTAATCTCCCGTAGAATATCTTCATAGTTTTTTAAAATATATTCATCAACCAATATTAAATCAAATGATTTTGTAAGTAAATCTTCATCAGCTTTTGGAATTATTACTTGATATTTTTCTTGCAATAATTTCTTAATTAACCTACGGTTCTCTATATTTTTAGTCATCAATAATATTTTATTTTTGATTGGGTTCATTAGCTTTTCCCAATTTTAAGAGAATTTACAAACTCTGGATTACCTGTTAATATACCTCTAAGTTGTATTAGAGGTTCACCGACTTTTATTCCATTACTTGTTATTTTAAATTCTCTCATACTATTTTCAAAATCACTTAATCTTTTCTTTAAAACACCAATTGCTTTTCTCAATTCCCCCTGCATTTCAAGATAACGCAAAAAAACAATATTATCTGCCATATAACTTATACCTAATTCAGTAACCCTAAACTCACCTGTAATATTGGCAATTTCATTTACCAAAATAACAGTAATTCCCAAATTACTCAGATATTCTGTTAAAGAATGTAGATTCCTTACCATTTCATTGTTTTTATTGGAGTTTTCAAAAGCTAACTTATAACCTGAGACACTATCTATCATCACAATTTTAGTATTGTTTTCTTCAACTTCCTGTTTGATTTTATGCGTAAACTCATGAGGAGTGTATTCAAGTGGATCAACTTTCTCTATACAGAGTGTTCCTTTTTCTACCATTTTCCTAACGGGAATGTCAATCGAATCTAATCTCTTTATAATTGTCTCTCTGCTCTCTTCAAAGGTATAAACAACTGAACGTTCACCTCTACTAGAAGCTTCTTTTGTAAACTGGATACCTAAAGTAGTTTTACCTACACCACTTGGTCCTGAAAGAACAGTAGTTGTTCCTCTTTCAATTCCTCCATGTAATAAGTCATCAATTTCTAGAATACCAGAAGATATAGCTTCATCCTTATAATCGAATTTCTGATCTTTAGGTACAAGTTTGGGATAAACATTTATACCGTTTTCTTTAATTTTCATTGAATGATTTCCTTTGAGAAAATCAGACCCTCTAAACTTACTTATAGTAATTATTCTCCTATTATTATTATACTCAAAATTAATTACTCCATCGCTCATATATTGCAAATCATCATCTGGATTATTTTTACTAACTTCAGAAGAAAGTAGTAAGGTTATCTTCTGATCAACTGCAAATTGTATCAGAGATAAAATTTGTCTACGAAATTGAAATGAATCATTGGATAAATATCGCAGCTGAGTTACACCATCAAAAAATACTCTATCTGGCTTATACTCTTTAATTTTATTTATAATTTGATCAATTAATGGTTTTTGCTCTACTTCTCTAACTGGAAATATGTCATAATCTCTACTTTCTTCAATAAAGTTTGAAGATGGACTTAAATCCACAAAATTAATATTACTAATAGCAAAGCCTCTATTCTCAGCATCTTCTTTCATTTTATATTGACTTTCTGTTAGAGTAATTAGAATGGATTTATCATTATTTTTTACACCTGAAATGAGATAATGAAATCCTAATGTAGTTTTTCCTGTTCCTGGCCCACCCCTAACTAAATAAGTTCTTCTAGGAATCAAACCACCGTTTAATATCTCATCAAGCCCACTCACACCTGTTGACAATCTTATATTTTCTTTATGCATGCTTCCCACCCTTCAAAATAATTAATATGTAACATGTTAATTAATTCCTAATCATATGTAATTTAATATATAATACAATAATTATACAAAAAAGTCTATTATCCTTTATAAAAAGATGTGATCTTTTATAAAAAAATAAGCGGCCTTAGCCCATAATAGTGTTTAGGGCTTTAGCCACTTAGATTACTCTTATTTATATTTATTTGTCTATCTCCTTAACAGATGATAGTTCATTTTTTTCTATTAAAATAAACCAGTTATTTTGCCATTAGCATCTACATCGATATCTTCTGCTGAT
>JADQBT010000028.1 GCA_016278485.1 Halanaerobiales bacterium | reverse complement strand
AATGCGACGTTTACTATCTTATCAAACACACTCCACTCTGTCAAGAACTATTTTCAATAATTTTTAATAATCTTTAAGTTCATTTATAACTCATTTATAAAGCTGTTTAATTTCAATATCATCATAATAATACTTTATTATCCCAACATAATTATAATCCATTTTAGCCAATGCATAAGCTCCCCACTGACTTAAACCCACTCCATGTCCATAACCGGATCCAATGAATTTAATTTGATTTGCTGAGTTTTCTATTTTAGAAATTTTTGTTGACTTAAATAATTGCGGGTTTAAATTTATTCTAAGCTCAGCTGCATTAATATGAATCTTCTTATTCTCATCTGCAATTAGAAACGTTTTTACTCGTCCACTAAAATCCTTTTCCGCTATCTCTACATTATTAATAGCTAAAAATCTACTACCCATTTTACTTAATACCTGGATTAGTTTCTCAGTGGATACAGTATAACTCCATTTTTTAATATTTAATGGGGCAAGATAATCTGGTGAATCAACAATTTTAATATAAGGTGGTTCTTCCAACTGATAATTCAAACCAACAGTAGCCGTACTTGTTCTTCCTCCAGCGGAAGAATGGTACCAAGAATATATATAATCATTATTGTATAAAATAATCTCTCCGCGTGTTTTTAAAACAGCTTTTCTTATTTCAACTGGTATATTTCCCATTTTATAAGCCTGAGCTTTTTTGTAACTACCACTAATTATATTAGTGTTTTTTTCTTTTAAATATTTTAGTGTATATGTCCTGGCAACTATTGCTTGAGCTGCATATGCTTCTTCTGGCCACCCACTTCCCAATTCACCAACTAGAACACCCGCAATATATTCTTCAAGCCTCACAAGTTCTATTTTCCCATCAGCTAATTTAACTTTTAATAATGGTTCTTCATTTATTAACTCCTCTTCTTCAACTATTAATGACGAACAACCCGACAATAACAAAGTAAACAAAATTAAAATAAAAAGAATATTATATTTAAACAAACGCAAAATTCATCGCCTCAATATGATCTCCTTAAAAATAATATTCTCGTTAAAACCAATTAATATACAAAAAAACCAACCACCTAAAAGATGATCGGCTTTTCGTATATAGTTAGAAACTATATATAATCTACTTTAGAAAACTTCCAATCCAGTTAACAATACCTCGCCAGATTCTTACTAAAAAATTAGCTTTATCATAATTTTTAAGCGCTACAATATCTATTTTGCTTAACTCTTTATCACCTTGAAGTACAACTAATTCTCCTAAAACTTCACCTTTTTCAATTGGTGCTTTAAGATTTTCAATCAATCTGACTTTACGACTCAACTCGTCTTCACGGCCTTTACGTACAATTACATATAAATCTGCAGCCACTTCACCTACAATAAATGGTTCTGCACCATTTGGTAGCGAAATATTTTGAACTGTATCCCCTTTTTCGGCAAGTTGCTTTTTAGTAAAACCATTAAATCCATAATCTAACAACCTGATAGTAGCTTCTTCTCTATCTGCCAGTGTATCAGCCTGGAGTACAACAGATACTAAACGAGTCTCACCTTTCTTTGCTGTAGCAGCAAGACAAAAGCCAGCTTCATCAGTATGGCCTGTTTTTAAACCATCCATGCCTGTATACTTATTTATTAAACTATTAGTATTAACCAGCATTGCTTTACGATTTGGTAATTGTAAATACTCAACCCAAATTGAAGCCCACTCTCTTATCTGATCATATTTCACTAATTCTTGTGCCATAATCATGATATCACGTGCAGTAGAATAATGTTCTCCACTTGGATCAGGCAATCCTGTAGAATTAGTGAAATTTGTATTATTCATACCTAATTCATCTGCTCTCTCATTCATCATGCTAACAAAATTGCTATATGTACCAGCGATAGCTTCTGCTACAGCGACACTGGCATCATTTGCTGAGGCAATAGTGATTGATTTTAGCAAATCACCCATCTTAACTTTTGTATTTGCTTTTAAATATATCTGAGACCCCCCCATTGACTCAGCAAAGCTACTAATAGTAACTTCATCATCTAAATGGATTGACCCATCTTCAACCTTCTCCATTGCAATTAAAAGTGTCATTATTTTTGTGATACTAGCTGGAGGTAATTTGCGATCTGCATTTTTTTCAAAAATAATTTGACCAGTTTCTACCTCTATTAAAATAGCTGAATCAACATCTACATCAAAATTTTGAGCATTTACAACACCTGCACTTAGAACAATAGTAACTATTAGAAATAATATTAAAAGACTACCTAATTTTCTCAATTTAAATCCTCCTTAAATTCTTCTTTGGCTTTTTCCCATAGTTGGTCAAGCTCTGCCAGAGAATGATCCTCTATTCGAACCTTTTTATTCGAAACATCTTTTTCCATATATGCAAATCGTTTTTTGAATTTTATTATTGCCTTTAATAAAGATAGCTCTGGATTGACTTTTTGAAAACGGGCCAAGTTAACCACAGCAAAAAGCAAATCACCTAATTCTTCATTGATTTTTATCTCATCATTTAAAGATATTGCCTCTTTTACCTCACTTAATTCTTCCTCAATTTTATTAATTACTTCACTGGTTTCTTCCCAATCAAAGCCAACTTCAGCAGCAATTTTTTGTACATCGTAAGCTTGATTTAATGCAGGTTGTCCAGATTTTGCTTTATCTAATATTGAAAATTCCTTTTTGTTTTTTTCTTTACTTTTTATCTTATCCCAATTTTCTTTTACTTCAGCAATACTTTTTACATTGGTATCCGCAAAAACATGTGGATGTCTTCTTATTAATTTATCACTTATTAATGAAAAGACTTCACTTAAATCAAAATCTTTATTTTCCGTAGCTATTTGTGCTTGAAAAACTACCTGTAATAATAGGTCACCTAATTCTTCTTTTAAATTAACAAGATCTTTGTTTTCCAGAGCCTCTACCACTTCATATGCTTCTTCAATTATATTCTCTTTTAATGTATAATAATTTTGTTCGCGATCCCATGGACAGCCATCAGGTCCTCGTAAATGGCTTACAATCCCAACCAATCTTTCCACTTCATTTAATAATATATTTTTTTTCATTTAATCACCCACTAAACCAATTTTAAGTAGTAAATTGGCTAATTTTTTACCAAAAACAGGTATTAGAACAAGATCATTATATTTAATCTCACCAGTTAATAAAAGTAATAACAAATAGGCAAAAGCAGCAATAATAACAATTCCAAAAGTACTTAATTGATAACTATATTCTGGCCAATAATTAGCTAAATTTCTGCTTAAAAAAGGAAAACCCTCTTTTACAACTAAAGCCATCCCCAAAACTGCAATAAGGGGTTTAAAAACCATTTCGGAAAATTGTATTTTAAAGCCTGTATGTTTTTTTACAGATAATAGATTCAATAAAGCAGCAATAGCAAATCCAACTGTTGTCCCAATTGCTGCACCTCTGATTCCGAAACTAGGCATCGCTGTTAATTGATAATTTATAAAGCCATTTACTATAGCTCCAATAAATAAATTTCTGGCAGGAATAGTAGTTCTACCTATACCATTCAAGATAGCTGAACTACTTTGTTGTAATGCAATAAATAATACGCCCCAGGAAACATATCTTAAGGGAATAGCTGCAGCAGGCTCAGAAAAAACTACTGTAGTTAATTGTTCTGCCGTTGCAAATAACCCAACAGCTGCTGGCAAGCCGATCATAATAGTTAAACGTAAAGCAGTCTGAGTTCTTCTTTTAATAAGATCATCTCTTTTCAGAGCAAAAGCTTCTGAAATAGATGGAACAAGACTTGCTGCTAGAGAAACTGTAATAATTGTAGGGAAATTCACTAACGGCATTGCTACAGCAGAAAGCCTACCATAAAGAGTCGTTGCTTCTTCCATTAAATAACCTGCTGTTTGTAATCGATGAGGCACAAATACTAGATCAACCAAACTCATCAATGGCAGTACAAGTGCGCCAAATGTAATAGGAATACCCAGTACAGCTATATCTTTAATAATTTTTATACTACTAAGCTGACTCTTCCGCCCTTGGTTTACAAAAGAAAATATGGTCTTCCTCTTCTTATAGTATATAAAAATCAAAACTAAAAGTCCAGCAACAGAACCAGTTACAGCACCAAAACTTGCTCCAGCTGCTGCTATATCCAATCCATATGGAACCATGAAATAAACTAAGCCAATCATTGTCAACATTCTAATCCATTGTTCAAGCACCTGTGAATAAGCAGTTGGTACCATATTTTGCATGCCCTGAAAAAAACCTCTATATGTAGCCATTATTGATACAAAGAAAATAGCTGGTGAAATAGCTAATACCGCATAATATGCTCTGGGATCAAGTGATAATAAATTTATTAAAGGTCGGGCTAGAAAAGCCATTAAAAGTGCAAAGAACAAGCCAATACCAATACTTAATCGTCTTGCTACTTTGAAAATTTTATATGCTGCTCTTCTTTCTTCACAGGCAATTTTATCAGCAATCATTTTCGCTAAAGCAATAGGAATGCCTGAACGCGAAACCACTAATAAGATAGTATAAATAGGATATGCCATCTGATACAAACCCATACCCTCTGCTCCAATAATTCGTGTTAAAATTACTCTGTAGACAAACCCCATAACACGGGCCAATAATCCTGCTGCAGTTAAGATCGCTGCTCCCCTTATAAAATTATTTGCTTTTCTCTCTTCCATCACATACATCCTTCCAACATTATCAGAGACTGATAACAGTAAGCAAATTAATACAACAGGCGGGTCCGCCTGTTGCAGACCACCCGATGTTAATGTTCTAAATGCCGGGCCATAAATGCAGCTGCTGTTGCTGCAAGTTTTTCCTCTAGTTCAGAGAATTTATTATCTACTTCATGCTTATTACTTATTACAACAACACCAATTGGATCACCTTCAACTATAATTGGAGAAAGAACAGAATAACTAAAATCATACTCAGAATTTTCTTCTACACAATCACTACAAAAAGCACGAACACCTTTTCCTTCAATAACTGACTGTCTTCTAGTTTCCATGACTTCTTCTGCATCTTGACTTATCATTTTTTCAATAAACGGTTGTCGGGAAACACCGGCTAGAGCTATTATAACATCTCTATCAAGCACAAAAACAGCATGACCTGTTTCTGAAGCAAGCGCATCACAATATTCTTGAGCAAAATCGCTCAGTTCTCCCATTGGGGAATATTTTTTTAAGATTACTTCACCCTCACGATCAACAAATATTTCTAAAGGTTCACCCTCTCTAATACGCATGGTTCTTCTAATCTCTTTGGGAATTACTACCCGACCTAAATCATCGATGCGACGAACTATTCCTGTAGCTTTCATATCAACTGGCTATTAAACCAGTCTTCACCTCCCTCACAGAATAAAATCATCATCTGGGTTTGTAACAAATAGTTTATCCATCAAATGTAAAATTATTCTGTTCAAGAAAGAACCAATTTAGTTATTTATTGGTAACAATTTGTTTGAGTGAACTCAATACTTTACGGACTAAAACCGTTAATTTATCTCCCTTTTTATATTTAATACCTATTTCAGGCTGTTTGGATGCTCTAATTCTAACTTGATGCCGATGTTTTTCAACAAAATCAATAATTTTCTGACCAGCAAGTTCATCACCATCTTTAAAAATGCAATTAATTAACTTTTCCTGCTGAACAACTTTAATAATTTTGAGTTGTTTGCAAATTATCCTAATTCTAGCAATCTCAACCAACTTTAAAACTGCATCTGGCAGGTCACCAAAACGGTCAATTAACTCATCAATAATATCTGTCGTATCTTCCTCATTTTTTATATCTTTAATTCTCTTATAAACCTCTATTTTTTGTGATGAATCACTAATATAATCATCTGGAATATAGGCATCAATATTGAGATCAATCTCTACTTCTTTTATTTGTTCTTTCTCCTTGCCTTTTAGTTCTTCAATTGTAGCTTCCAATAATTTAGTATAAAGTGAAAATCCTACTGCAGCAATATGTCCACTTTGCTCTGCCCCTAATAAATTACCAGCACCTCTAATCTCTAAGTCGCGCATCGCAATTTTAAATCCAGAACCTAGACTAGTAAACTCTTTAATAGCCATTAATCTCTTTTCTGCAACTTCAGGTAGTATTCTATCCCTTTCATAAAGAAGATAAGCATATGCAATTTTATTAGTTCTTCCTACTCGACCACGCAACTGGTATAATTGGGAAAGCCCCATTTTATCAGCACTATTTATGACAATTGTATTAACATTTGGTATATCTAGTCCGGTTTCAATTATCGTAGTACAGACCAGAACGTCAAAATGTTTGTTATAAAATTTATACATTAATTTTTCTAATTTATGCTCATTCATTTGCCCATGGGCAACAGCTATTTTTGCTTCAGGTACTAATTTATTAATCTTATCTGCTACCTTATCAATATCAGCGACTCTATTATGAACAAAATAAATCTGTCCATCTCTTCCTAACTCTCTTCTTAATGCATCCGCAATCAATTCTTTATTATTTTCCTTAATAAAAGTTCTAATCGGATATCTATTAGCAGGAGGAGTTTCAATAACACTCATATCCCGGACACCAACTAGTGCCATATGTAAGGTTCTGGGAATTGGAGTTGCAGTTAATGTGAGTACATCTACATTTCTTTTCATATCCTTAATACGCTCTTTGTGTGTCACTCCAAAACGCTGCTCTTCATCTATGACTAGTAATCCTAAATCATGGAAAAGAACATCTTTAGATAGCAAACGATGTGTACCGATTATAATATCAACTTTACCAGCAGTTACTTTTTTCAAAATTTTTCTTTGCTCAGCCGGTGTCTTGAATCTACTAATCATCTCAACATTAACCGGAAAATCATCTATTCTTTCGTTAAATGTATTAAAATGCTGTTGAGCCAATATGGTGGTAGGAACTAAAACAGCAGTCTGTTTTCCTTCAACAGCAGCTTTAAATGCTGCTCGAATCGCAACTTCAGTTTTGCCATAACCAACGTCACCGCATAATAAACGGTCCATTGGCTTATCATCTTCCATATCTGCTTTAACATCTTCTATCGCTTGTTTTTGATCAGGAGTTTCTTCATAAGGAAAAGCAGTTTCAAATTCTTTCTGCCAGATCGTATCTTCAGAAAAACTATAACCGGAAAGAGTTTCTCTAGAAGCATAGAGCTCAAGTAGCCCAATTGCCATCTCTTTAACAGAGTTTTCAACCCTTTGCTTTACTTTTTGCCATTCACTACCACCTAATTTATATAACCGAGGAGCTTTACCATCAGCACCAACATACTTTTGCACCAAATCAACCTGGTCTGTTGGCACATATAATTTATCTTCTCCTGCATATTTGATAACTAAGTAATCTTTATGCTGTTTTTGAATTTCAAGAGTTTCAACACCCAAATATTTTCCGATACCGTGATTTTCATGAACCACATAATTACCTGGTTGAAGATCATTTACAGACGATATTTTAATCCCATCAGAGAAATCTCCAATTTTTCTCTTTTTGCGTTGTGGATTACCTAATACTTCATTTTCAGAAAAAACGGCTAATTTAATATCATGCCAGATAAAACCTTCTGAAAAGCTATTTGGTAAAACTAGTAATTTAGAGTTATTGTTTATTTTATCTGCAACAGGTAAGCCTTTATCTTTTAGAAATGATGAAATACGTCTTTTTTTTGCTGATGTATTTAAAGAAACAATAATTTTATAATCTTGTTTTATTAATTCTTCAATTCTTCTAGCAAATAAATCTAATTGAGAATGATAGGGTTCAATTCCCTTTGCATTAAAGTTATAGATTTCTTCTGATTTAAAATAATCTTTTTCATCAAATTCACTGACAAAAAGAACCGTTTTCTTTTTTTTCAAATCTAAAATAAATTCCTGATCGGTAAAAAAATTGTTAATATAAGAAGGCAAAACTATACCTTGTTCCAATAAGGTTGATAAGTTATCACTAATATTATTACAAAAACTTTCTGCTTGATAAACTATTTTATCTGGTCTAACAATAAAATAGTGAGTACTGTTATCTAGATAATCAAAAAAACTGGCTGTTTGCTCATAAAAATAGGGTAAAAACTGTTCACAACCAGCAAATCTTTGAAACTCCCTTAATTTTTCTTCCATTTCGCTACCCTTTTTACGCAGATATTCTGCTTCGTCAAGTAAATTTGCTTTGCGCAAATTTATAACAGCTTGGCGGTAATCCTTTTCAATTTTTGGTAAAGCTTTTTCTATTTCATTTTCTCCAAAAATTAAATTAGCATATGGCGGTATAATTAAATCTTCAATATCCGCAACTGACCGCTGTGTAGCAGGATCAATTAACCTTATAGAATCAATTTCATCACCAAAGAATTCTATACGAAAAGGTTTCTCCTTCAATAAAGTATATATATCAACAATCCCACCACGCACACTGTATTGGCCAGGCTCTTCCACCATTTGTTCTTTGCTATAACCAAGCTGAAATAAATTATCAAATAAATCCTTTAAAACTACTTCTTCACCTATTTTTAAATGAATTGTTTTCTCTTGATATACTTCGACAGGTGGCATTTTTCGCATAACTGCAGCTGGTGTAGTCAAAATAATTTTATTCTTTTTTCCGTATAACAAATCTACCATTACCTGGCTTTTGTCTTTTAATGTAACCAAATCAGGCATGAGTTGTTCATGAGGGAGAATTTCTTCATCTGGATAAATTAACAATCTTTCACTATCAACAAGCCTCAATAAATCTTCATATAAAATCTGCAACTGATAGTTTTCTGGCAAGAAAATAACTGTTGAATTATTATTTTCTTGTTTAAGACTTCCAATAAAATATGCTAAACTACTTCCGGATAAACCGTTAATTTTAATATTCTCTTTGCTTACTTTTTTATTTATAAGTTGAAATCTCTTATTTTCAAATAATAAGTGGTTAAAATTCATGCTAATTCTCCCCTATCTGAAATGGCAAAAGAGCCCCTACAATAAATGCACGGGCTTTAATTAGTTATATTTATTCATGGCAACAATCAATCCATCTTTAAGCATTAATTCAACTGAATCTATTGCCAGGCCAATTGTTTCTTTTATCAATTTTTCCTCTTCACCAGCAAACTTTCCAAGCACATAGTTAGTCACTGGAATTTGATCGGGCGGACGTCCAATTCCCAACTTTAATCTTGGAATTTGATCTGTACCAAGATGGTTTATAATAGATTTTATTCCATTATGACCACCATCTCCACCATTAGCTTTAAATCTCATCTTACCAACTGGTAAGTCCAAATCATCATAAACAACTAATAGATCTTCTACTGATAATTTATAGTAATCAAAAATTTTGCGCAAAGGCAAACCACTATTATTCATATATTTAAGTGGTTGAAATATAAATATTTTTTCACCAGCATATCTAGATTGCCCAAGTAGTCCATCAAAACGGTAACTACTATTTGAAATCCCCCAATGACTGGCTAGTTCATATACAAACCTAAAACCAACATTATGTCTGGTTAAAGCGTATTCTTCACCTGGATTTCCCAATCCTACAATTATTTTCATAGTTTAAACCCTCCAGATAGCAAATTAAAGCGTAACCTTTATCAGGCCACGCTTTAAAGTTATCTGACTACTCTTCCTCACGTTCAAAGTCTTCTTCCTCTTCTTCATCAGATTCTTCGCCAATTACTTCTGGTTCTTCAAACTCGTCAGCAAAGATATCTTCTTCTTCCTCTTCTGTAATTTCTTCAGTAGGTGGTACTACTGTAACAATTACTTCATTAGAATCAGTAGTAATCTCAACACCTTCAGGTGTTTCAAGATCAGCAACAGATAATGAGTTAGCCATTTCCAATTCAGAAATATCAAGTTCAATTTCTGAAGGAATATTTGTTGGCAAAGCTTCAATATCTACTTCGCGCATCAATTGTTGCAAAACCCCACCTTCATGTACACCTGCAGCAGTACCTAATAAACGAAGTGGTACTGATACGGATATCTTTTCATCCATAGAAATAAATTGAAAATCAACATGAGTCAATGTACCTTTAATTACATCTTTCTGATAATCCTTAATAATAACTACTTCTTCTTTCTCTTCATCACCTTTTAAAGTAAGGTCAAAAATTGAATTTGAGTGCATTAGTTTAGAAATAAGCCCAGGGTCAATTGCAATTGATTCTGGCTTTTTTTCTCTACCATAAACTACACCAGGTATTCTACCTTCTCTTCTAAGACGGCGAGCAGCACCTTTTCCAGTCTCTGTTCTAATATCCGCCTCAATTGAATGTCTTTCCATGACTATCCTCTCCTTGCGTAAAAGTAAATTATAAGCCAGTACAAATTTTAAACTGGCAAGTTTTCATAATCAATACAGAACAAATTTTATTATATCATTGATAGCATTTATCAGCAAGGGCAAATTTAAAATAAATTACTAATTACTTACTAAAAAAGTACACTTACAGATAAATCTTTAAATATCCTGTCAATAGCTTCACCCACTAGTGGAGCCACAGACAATACCTCCAGATTATCAAGAGCAGTCTCATCTGGCTGTGAAATAGTATTTGTAATAACTATTTTATTGATAGGGGAATTTTTCAACCTCTCTACTGCTGGACCAGAAAATAAGGCGTGTGTCCCGCAAGCATAAACATCTCTTGCCCCTTTTTCTTTTAATACCCGTGCAGCCTCAGTAATTGTACCAGCTGTATCTATAATATCATCAAGTAAAATAACATCTTTTTTGTCAACTTCACCGATAATATTCATTACTTCTGCTACATTTGGCTTAGGACGCCTTTTATCTATAATTGCCATTGGAATATTCAAACTTTCCGCAAAAGACCTTACTCTTTTAACTGAACCAACATCTGGTGCCACTGCAATCATATTTTCAAGATTTTTATTTTTGAAATAGTCCATCATAATTGGTGCTGCATAAAGATGGTCAACAGGGATATCGAAAAAACCCTGAATCTGAGGTGCATGTAAATCTAAAGATAATAACCGCCTTGCACCAGCCTTAGCAATTAAATTAGCTACCAATTTCGCTGTAATAGGATCTCGAGGACGTGCTTTACGATCTTGACGCGCGTATCCATAATAAGGTACAACCGCTGTTATCCTTCTGGCCGAAGCTCGCCTTAACGCATCAATTATAACCAGTAATTCCATCAAATTATCATTTACAGGAGGACTCGTGGGCTGAACTACAAAAACATCAGCTCCTCTAACAGTTTCCTCAATCTGAACACCAATTTCACCATCACTAAAACGAGTTACTTTGCCATTGACAGGTTCAGTTCCCAGATATGCACATAAATCATTCGCTAATTTAGGATGGGCATTTCCAGAAAAAATCTTCAATTGTTCACTGTAGGTCGACATTAATTAACCTCCTATAACTTTACTAATTTTTCTCTTTACTATATTTATGAGCTGGAACTCCTACAACTGTTTCTCCCGGAGAAACATCCTTTGTTACTACCGAACCAGCACCTGTCTTTGCTTCTAAGCCAATTTTGACTGGTGCAACCAATACTGTATTACTACCAATGAATACATTATTGCCAATACTAGTTCTATGCTTATTAACACCATCATAATTTGCAAAAATAGTTCCCGCTCCAATATTGGTATTTTCGCCAATTTCTGCATCACCAACATAACTCAAATGTGGTACTTTTGCACCATTGCCTACTTGAGCTTTTTTCAACTCTACAAAATCACCTACTTTACAATTTTCGCCGATATTACAGCCAGGACGAAGATAAGCAAATGGACCTACAATAGTATTAGTTCCAATACTACTTTTTCTTATAATCGAATGTTCAAGTAATTCTACGTCATCTGCCAGTCTTGCTTCTTGCAGTCTTGAATGAGGACCTATGATACAGTTCTCACCTATTTGAGTAGCATTTTCAAGATAAACAAAAGGATAAATAACCGTATCTTTCCCAATCTCAATATCAGCATCAATATATGTAGTAGCAGGATCAATGATGGTAACTCCATTTTTCATATGTTTAAGATTAATTCTTTCCCTTAAAATTTTTTCTGCCTTTGCTAAAGTAGCTCTATCATTAATACCTACTATTTCAGTTTGATCATTGATAAGCATAGGACAAGAAATTAAATCTTTAGCATCAGCATAGGCAATAATATCGGTTAGATAATACTCTTGTTGAGCATTATCAGTATCCATATTTTGCAAAAACTCATAAAGTAACTGACTGTCAATACAATAGACTCCACTATTTATTTCTTTAATCTCTTTAATACTTTGCTCAGCATCATCTTCTTCTATAACAGCTTCTACATATTCATTTTCTTTTCTAACTATTCTACCATAACCCGTTGGATTAGTTAAAATAGCAGTTAAAACAGTTAAATCCGCCTCTAAATTCTGATGCCTCTCTACTAATTGGCTTACTGTTTCACTTCTTAATAGAGGTGTATCACCATATAGAATTAAAACCGGTCCTTTGTGCTTTTCAATATATTTTTCTGCCTGTTTAACAGCATGACCTGTGCCCAATTGTTCTTGCTGTTCAACAAAATGTATATTATCAGCTGTAATCGATTCTTTCACTTTCTTAGCTTGATGACCGACAACACAAACTATCTCTCCAGCAAATTCATCAACAGTTTTAATAACATGGCTTAACATTGTTTGCCCGGCTACTGGGTGCAAAACCTTTGTCAGATCAGATTTCATTCTAGTACCTTTACCTGCAGCCAAAATTACAGTTAATAAATCAGACATTTATTTAGACTGCCCCCTTTTAACTAATCTGTAATTTAAAAAAATTTTTATCCAAAAGTTTTCGGTTTTCTTCTGCAATCAGTTGATCAACCTGAATAACTATTTTTTGTCTATCAAGTTGACCATTTATAATATATTCCCTTATTAAAATAGGAAAAATCGCATCTTTTATTCCATATTCAATTAAAAGAACAGGATCTGTGTAAGCGGAATATAAACCTATAGATTCAAAATTAAACAATCTTTTCGCAGCATCATTTAAACTTGCACTCCCAATTATATGAGAAAGATTACTAAGACTCAAAAGATCCATAGTATCATCATAAAAATGTAGTTCAGGAAGTTTCTCGCCTGCCGCTTTTTCAAGAATAGTAATATCTGAATTGAAATTATGCCCTACAATTAGCTCTGGTTTGTATTCTGCAATTACACTTTGCAGCATCTTTATGCCTTTAATTTGACTTACAGAAGGGGCAAGTTGTTGATTAGTAAAAATAAAACCAGCCTTTAAGACACTTAGTCTTTCCATAATCACAAACTGGATTGAGTCAAGACCACTTTTAAAATATTCTGTATCTATGCCCATAATTATATTTGCATCTGGTTTTTTACTCCAATTAGCTTGCGGCTGAAAAGTTACTAACTCATCATATAAGATATCAATTTCTTGCAATTTTTTTATTGTCTCTGAATTAATATCTTTAATACCGACTACTTTAGCAATTTCCTTTTTGGTAGCATTTTTAAATTTTCTTTCCGTAGGATACTTCCGTAGTAATTTTTTTAATCTTTTGCCTCTGCCTAAAATTAAAGCAAGTTTAAATTGATAAAGGTCACTAGCCATAACATAAGGTTGCATAATAGCTCGCCTCAAATCCTGGTAAAATTATCTCTTATTACTATATTATAAACCTTTAATCGTAAGAAGTATAACAGAGAAAAATAATTTTGTCAAGATTAACGTTATATCAAACAAAATGGCCACCATTTACTGGTGGCCAGAGAACATTATTAAGCAACTTCTTTTGTGTACTTTCCCAGTACTGCTGTCTCGATTGTTTTACGAAATTCAGCAGTTAATGGAAAACAAATATCCTGGAACTCACCATTCCTTTTTCTTCTAGCAGGCATTGATAAAAAAAGGCCATTCTTTCCTTCAATGACACGTACATCACGCACAACTAATTCATCCTCGAATGTTACTGTCGCATAAGCCCGAATCATGTTTTTCTGACTCTCCACTGGGAATACTCTCACATCAGTTATTTGCAACAATTTCACCACCCTTTGGTATAATTTTACATTTATTGCTTATATTATACTCTATTTTACAATTCTATTCAAGTGGTTTAGCAATTTTTATCCATAAAATTCCATAATTCGTCTTTCTCAGGTAAATGGAATCTTTCTTTTCTCTGGTTTTTAGTTATATAATATCCAGATTTCGTAAGTTTACCAAGTGCAAATATCTCTATCCCGGCATTACGAAAATGACTTATTAAATCCTTATCTGCTGCTGCAGCTATCAAAAGACTTCCTGATGAAATCAAACCGGCCGGATCAAGCCCCAGTTTATCAGTTATCGTTTTTACCGCCGAAGGAACCTTAACGTTGCTTAAATCTAACTCAAACCCAAGTCCAGCAGCCTGAGCCAATTCATAAACAGCTCCATAAAGACCTCCTTCAGTAATATCGTGAAGTGCTCTTGCACCATTGGCAACTGCAATCTGACTATCTTCGATTACACTTATCTTGTTAGCAAATTCCTGTGCTTCAATAATTACTTTTTGTTCAACACCAGCTTCAAGGAGCAACTCTGTAAAATCATTGGCTAATATATATGCACCCTCAAGACCAATCCCTTTTGTTGCATACAGGATATCGCCTTCTTTAGCACATCTACTTGCCAAATATTGATTTTTTTTAGCCTGTCCAATTGCAGTAATATTGATAATCGGCCGGGTTACAATATCAAGTATTTCCGTATGGCCTCCCAAAATTTCTACATTAAGTTCACGTGAGGATCTAACTAATTCCTCCATTAGTTCACTTACCTCTTGATCTTTCATAGACGGCGGTAACAACAGAATCACTTGAATACCGATTGGTTCTGCCCCAGTAGCTGCTATATCATTACAGGCTATATTAACTGCCAGATAACCCGCATTTTTTCCTGCTCCGGTTATAGGATCAGATGACATAACTAACAGCCTATCACCAAAATCAATAACAGAACTATCTTCTCCTGGGCCAGCAGGTACTATAACGTCATCTCTAAAATGTTCTAGCTTATTTAATATTAAATCTTTCAATTTTTTTCCAGCTAATTTTCCAATTTCCAAAATATCACTTCCTGAAATAGTTATCTAAATGGTGTGATAATGGGAATGCAATAATACCACCAATTAGCATTTGAGCAAAGTCAATGCCAATTTCAGGTAAAACTACCGCCCAACTCAATAACATTGCTTTAGCCACTGCATAACCAGCAATCATTAGATTACCACCTACCATAATAGCTATCAAATTGTATTTCCAATCTCCTTTTTGAGATATTCTACCTACTATCCACCCTTCAAGCCCTTTAATTATGAAAGTAAAGGGTGCCCAGATTGAGTAACCTAAAATAATATCCATCAAAGCAGAGCCAGTAGCACCAGCAATTCCACCAGCTCTAGCACCAAAAGTTAGAGCAATAGTATAAATTGCCACTTCTCCTAGATTAAAATATGAACTACTCGGACCAGGTATATGTAAATATGTAGCCACAGCAGTAAAAGCAACAAATAACGCCATAAATGAAAGTACTCGCGTATTCATTTTTTTCCAATTCAATTCTAACAATTGTTCCCTAATATTTGATCTTCGTGACAAAGCAATCACCCCTTAACATAATAAAGCAGATGGAACTCCACCTGCTTTTATCTTCTTTATTATAATATTTTTTTATAGATTTGTAAACTTGAAATATAATTAATTGAAATATAATTAATATGTCAAAAGATATTGATCTAATTCCCATTGATGTACTTGTTTTCTATATACTGACCACTCAATCTCTTTTGCTTCAACAAAATGACTAAAAATATGTTCTCCCAGGGTTTCTCTCAAAATACTATCCTCTTTAAGATAATTTACAGCTTCAATTATATTTGCAGGCAGACTATCAATACCCCTATCTAATCTTTCGCTATATGACATATCATAAATATTATCAAGGGTTATCTCACCGGGTTCAATTTTGTTTTTAATTCCATCTAGACCAGCTTTTAGCATCACTGCCATTGCCAGATAAGGATTTGCAGCTGGGTCAGGATTTCTAAGTTCCAACCTGGTTCCATGACCCCGGGCAGATGGAACACGTACTAATGCACTTCTATTACTAGTTGACCAGGAAATATAGACCGGCGCTTCATAACCAGGCACTAATCTCTTATAAGAATTAATAGTTGGATTAGTAATTGCTGTTAAGGCTGGAGCATGTTTTAATAGGCCACCAATATAATGATAAGCTATTTCACTTAACTGTAAATCATCATTAGGATCATAAAAAGCATTTTCCTTACCCTGGTATAAAGATTGGTGTACATGCATACCAGATCCATTTTCACCATAAATAGGCTTCGGCATAAATGTAGCATGCAATCCATGTTCAAGCGCAACTACCTTTGTGACAAATTTAAAAGTTGCAATGTTATCAGCTGTTCTTAGTGCATCAGTATATTTAAAATCAATTTCATGTTGCCCAGGAGCCACTTCATGGTGGGCAGCCTCAACATCAAATCCCATTTTCTTCAATGCAAGTACAATATCCCTTCTTGCATTAGCTCCCATATCTACTGGGGAAAGATCAAAATATCCACCTTGATCATGGGTAATTGTAGTTGGATCTCCCTTAGCATCCTTTTCAAAAAGAAAAAATTCTGGTTCAGGGCCAGCAAACATAGCATAACCAAGCTCTTTCGCTTCTGCAATTACTTTCTTTAATGTTCCGCGGGGACAACCAACAAATGGCTCACCTTCCGGAGTATAAATATCACACATAAAGCGTGCCACTCTACTCTCTCCGGTTTTCCAAGGAAAAACAGTAAAGGTAGCAAAATCAGGTTTCAAATACATATCTGATTCATGAATACGAGTAAAACCTTCAATCGAAGACCCATCAAACATTATTTTGCCATCAAGCGCAGTTGGTAATTGTTCGATGGTAATAGCAACATTTTTAATTATTCCTAAGATGTCAACAAACTGTAGCCTAATAAACTCAACATTTAATTTTTTTGCCTGTTCTAATATTACTTCTTTTGTATATTTCAATTGCTCTCCTCCTCTTTCTTCTTATCCTTTTTACGTGCATCAAGTTTCCTAATTAAAGTAGACCTATCTGAAACCGGGTAAAGAGAATTCAATCTATCACCACGAAAATATTTTTCTTCTTTCATTGGTTCAGTATAAGTTTTATTCTCTTTTATACTCTTATTTTTACTCAGAGGAGGTTTTATTTTTTCTCTTATTTTGTCAATGGCATAACCTTGTTTAATTAACTCTTTAATCTTTAATAACCTCTTGATATCATCTTCAGAAAAAAGACGCTGATTACCCGAAGTTCTCTCGGGAAAAATTAGATTAAGTTGGTCATAATATCTAATTTGTCTTGAAGTCAGGTCAGTCCTTTCACGCACCTCACGCATTGGTATTTTTTTTGCATTAGGCATAATTACCCTCTCCTCCAGTAATTTATAACGTAATTATAGCAAGACAATCACATGATGTCAACTTCATGTTAGGTTTTTTAAGAACGCATTTTATCTTCTTACATATACTGATATAGTAACTATTAAATAAAAAGGTGGGATATGATGGAATTTTATGTTAATAATTACTTTCCAGGCAATAATACTGGTGAAGGTTTTTACTCACTTTATGAATTTTTACCCTGGCAAGCTGATAGTATTTTTATTATTAAAGGGGGGCCGGGTACAGGCAAATCAACACTTATGAAAAAGATTGCTAATCAAGCTGAACAGCTAAATATGCCTGTAGAAAAACATTGGTGTTCTTCAGATTCTCAATCTCTTGATGGAGTTGTCTTACCTGATTTGAAAACTGCAATTTTTGACGGTACAGCACCCCATCTGATAGATCCTTCTTTCCCGGGTGCTCATGAAAACATTATTAATTTAGGACAATTTTGGGATAAACACTTACTTAGAAAAAATAAACAAGAAATAATGGAGCTAACAAGAGAAATTGCTGAGAGTTTTGAATTAGCTTATCAATATTTAAAAATCAGCGCCCTTTTAATTAATGCTGGTAATAAAAGTTTAGAAAACAAAATTAATAACCGCTTATATAATAAACTTACTAAAGAACTACTTAATCAGGTATATGTATCATCCCCAACTGAAAATGCAAAACCAAAAGATAGACATCTATTTAGTTCAGCTAATACACCCGTTGGTCGGATAACCTATCTTTCTGAAATAATACAAAAATCAGAAAAAGTATATTTATTAAACGCTCCTCTAAATGGTCCTGTCTCAAAATTATTAAAAACTATTTCAAATAAATATAGTCAGGAAAACTTTCAGCAATTAATTTTACATGACCCCTTAATTCCTGAAAATTATGAAGCTATCTATATTGAAGACAGAAAAGTATCATATATATATCATAATGCACTGCCACATGACTATTCTCAAAATAACAAATGTACAAAATACAACTTAAGCTCTATCGATAATAATAATCTAAATACAAAAGCTTCCGCCCTCAGGACAGAAGCTCAAATACAACAACAAAAAGCTACTAATGCACTTGATTTAGCTCATAGAAAACATGATGAACTTGAAACTTTTTATATTGAAGCAATGGATTTTAATGGCATTAATACATTAACACAAAAACTAATTAAAGAAGTATTTAATAATTAATTTCAATAACACCTTCTTTTTCATCAACTCTTGTTAGAGTAAATAATGTGAGGTATTCATCAATTAATTTCTTCTCTGGTGTTGCAGTTGCTATCATAACACCCGTACCAACAACTTCAACCTTAAATTCTTCCATAAGATCTAATATTCCTTTTGCAGTTCCTCCTGCTTTCATAAAATCATCAATAACCAGCACCTTTGCACCTGGTTTTAATGCACGCCTAGCTAAGGACATTGTCTGTATTTTTTTTGAGGAGCCTGAAAAATAATAATTTGATAAAACAGCTCCTTCAGTAACTTTATGATTGCGTCTAATAGTGATTGCTGGCACTGAAAAAGCCCTAGCAGTCATCATCGCTAGTGGAATACCTTTAGTTTCAACTGTGATAACATAATCAGGTTTAATATTCTTAAATCTGGTGGCAAATATTTTGGCAATTTGCCAGGATATTTTGGAAGAAAAAATGATATCAGTCATATATAGAAAACCACCAGGTAAAATACGGGCAGGGTCTTTTATTTTATCCGCAATTTTTTTTAATATTTGATTTTCATCTTTTTTAGCAAGCAAGGGGACATATTTGATCCCTCCTGCGGCACCAGTAACAGTTTCTATTTCTCCTAAGTATTGGCTTTTACAGATATATTTTAACCGCGAAATATCTTCACTTAATGTCGATTTGGCTACTGAAAATCTTTCGGCAAAATCACCAAGTGAAAATAATTGGCCTGGATTTTCTACTAAAATTCCCATTATAATTGAAAGTCTTGCTGCTGGTTTGAAGTCGTCCATACTCTACCTCCTTTTAAATTGCGGCTTTTATTAAGTTTAAATCGCTTTTTTTATCAATATCTATCCCAATCTCTGGATAATTAATTTTTACAGCTTTTGCTTGATGATTTACTACCTCGCTAAATCTTTGCTCTACATCATTTAATTGCAATTGACCAAAAAAGTATTTCCAGACCATTTTAACCCCAAGTAATTGACTTAATTTCCAGGGCTTTTTTCGCCAGGTAATCATTTTAGTAAACATAGTTAATAAATCATCTATAATAGCAGGTTTGATAAGTGCTAAATTACCACCAGTAAACTCCTGTGCATTTAACTTTACATAAGTTCTTTCAACTCCAGGATATTTGCTTTCATTACACTCTTTAGAAACAATTGGATAATATATTTCAGATTGACCAGTTCCTAAAGATTGCTTAATAAAATCATCAATCATAAAAGAGCGAATCAGGGGGATATCAGAAGTAACTATCAGAATATAATCACTATCTTGGCATATATTTAAGCCTGCACAAATGCTATCAATCATCGTTTCTCCAGATGAAATTAAAAATTCTACATCTTTTTTAAGATAATTTAAATCTTCTATTGGACCAATTAAAATTTTTTTATCAAGCAGATGGGCTCCATTAACTGCTTCTACTACGTATTCAACCATTGGCTTACCGCCAATCTTAATTAGAGCTTCATATTTTTCAATAGCACAACTTTGTAATCCATTATTATTTAAGGCACCAGCTAATATTATAGCATCAATTTTCATTAAACAACCTCCTCAACTAAGCCTAGATTAGCGGAGCTCTCCCCACAGTTTTAGCTTTAGTAATAAAATCATTTTTCCGAGGCCAGTTAGCAGTTATTTCATCTGCTATTTTGTCGTTTTCACAAATAGCAAATACTGTAGGACCACTACCTGTCATCATTACTAGGTCAACTGCATAATCTAATAATATCTCCTTGATTTTATCAACTTCTTGCGTCATATTAATAGTTACAGCTTCTAATACATTATTCCAACCAGCTTTCCAATTAATCGTATTTTTGTGTTTAAGATCATTTACTAAACTATTAACTGGTATTTTAATATCTGGTTTCAATTCATCATAAGCATTGTAAACAACTGGAGTGCTTATTTGCAGAGGCGGAGTTACAATTACTAATTGTGTTGAAGGTAGATCTGGTAAGTAATTTAAACGGTCACCTTTGCCTGTAGCTAATGCAGTACCACCTTCTACACAAAAAGGAACATCTGAACCAATCTGTCTGGCCAGCATTAATATATCATCTAAGGACATTTTTGTTTTAAATAGTTGATTCATTCCCCTGAGAACAGCAGCAGCATCTGTGCTACCTCCAGCTAATCCTGCTGCTATTGGAATATTTTTTTCTATATATATTTTGACCCCTTTGTCTAAATTGTTTTCTTCTAAAAATAATTTAGCTGCCTGATAAGCAACATTTTTCTCATCTAACGGTAGTTTTGCATGCGGTATATCTAATTTTATTCCGGCAGGAATTTCTTTAATTTTTACCTTATCTGTTAAATTAATAGATTGCATAATCATCTTTAAATCATGAAACCCATCTGCAAACTTCCCAACTATATCTAAAGCTAAGTTTATTTTGGCAGGTGCCGTAATTGTTTTTTCGTTCATTTGAATTCTCCTTCTTATGGTAGAGTATCTAATTAATTATATCATTAATCACTTGCATTGTTAAAGAGGAGGTGATTACTTTTGTCAAATTATAGTATTTTCATTGCATTAATACCACGCCGATTATACCTTATGAATAATAATAAAGCAATTGCTAGTTATCCTGTAGCAATTGGAAAACCTGCTACACCTACCCCAGTTGGAAATTTTAGAATTATTAATAAAATATTCCAACCAGGTGGTATTTTGGGGACCCGTTGGATGCAATTTACACCCCAACAACATGGTGTACATGGTACAAACAAACCTTGGTTAATCGGACAGGCGGTTTCACATGGTTGTGTCAGAATGCATAATCAGGATGTTGAACAGGTCTATAATAAAGTAAGAATTGGAGATCAAATTGTTATTAGGCAAAATAAAATGCAAGAGCTATAATTAAATAAGCAGCACAAAGTTGGACTCCTTCCAACCAGTTAGATTTACCCTGCAAATAGATAATATTAATTGCAAGTACTGATACAAAAATTGAAGTTATTTCTAAAATACTAAATAGAACGTTCATAGGATTACCAATAATATGGCTCAGCAGAATTAATATCGGGACTAAAAATAAAGCAATTTGGGTGCTTGACCCTACTGCAATGTTAATACTCATATCTATCTTATTATTTCTTGCCATTCTAATTGCCGTATAACTTTCCGCAACATTTGAAATAATTGGTAAAACAATAATTCCTAAAAAGACCTGTGAAATATTCATTTCTACAGAAATTTCTTCTATAGACCCTACTAAAATATTTGCTTCTATAGCCACAAAAGTTGTTACTAAAAATAACATAATGACTTCTTGCCAGGAAAAATTATTTGACTTTTTATTAGTTACAGCATCATTTGCAGCTTTTTTTTCTGCTTCATGAATTACCATTGTAAAATATAAACTAGCAAAATAAGTTATCAATAAGACTACTGCTACACCAATACTTAAAATATTAAGTACATCTAATAAAATGTTTGCCGACGTAAAGAAAAAAATAGCAGGAATAAGCATCGCAATCACTGCTAACATCAGCATCGCACTATTTGTTATTGCTACCAATTTATCAAATTTTTGACTACGGTATTTTAGGCCACCTACAAAAAAACTTAATCCAAGAATCAATAATAAATTCATAAGAATTGAACCAGTGATTGCTGCTTTTACAACATCTAAAAGACCTTTACTTATGGCAAATAAAGAAATGATTAATTCAGTTGTATTGCCAAAAGTAACATTTATTAAACCTCCCCAACTTTGACCAACACTATCAGCAAGTTGTCCAGTATAATGTGTAACCAGCATTGCTAAAGGAATAATTGCAACAGCTGATGATAAAAATGCTAAAGTTGAACCATCAAAAAAATAATTTAATCCTAAACTTAAGGGCACAAAAATTAAGGAAACAATAATTTTATAATTCATATTTAATCACCATGAAATTATTTTTTCCTTAATAACTTTCAATTATTATAATTTTATTATCATAAATTTTACCTTACAGTAAAAAAACTGTAAGGTAAAATTTATATTTCTATATGATAGCCAACTCTTTCCCTGCTTCAACAAATTTTTCAAAAGCAAAGTCGAGATCTTTTTTACTATGAGTTGCCGAAATCATCACTCTAATGCGGGCTGTTCCTTTTGGAACAGTAGGAAAACCAATTGATTGGGCAAAAATATTTTTATCTAACAATTTTTCACTTAATTCACTGGCTTGCTTTTCATCTCCAATCATGACTGGAGTAATTGGAGTCTGACTTTGTCCAACATCAAAACCAGCATCTTTCATTTTTTTCTTAAAATAATCTCCATTATTCCATAATTTCTGAACTAATTTATCATCTCTAGATAAAATTTCAATCGACTTAATAGTAGCTGCTATATCAGGCGGTGTAACTGCCGAACTAAATAAAAATGGTCGCGCCTTTTGTTTAAGATATTTAACCAACGTTGCACTTCCTGCAATACAGCCACCAACAGTGCCAATTGCTTTGGAAAATGTGCCAACTTCAACATCAACCCGGCCGTGTAAATCAAAATGGTCAACGATACCTCTACCATTAGAACCAAGTACACCTTCTCCGTGAGCATCATCAACCATTACTAATGCATTATATTTTTCAGCCAATTTTACAATTTCAGGTAATAAGGCCACATCACCATCCATACTAAATACACCATCTGTAACAATTAGTTTCCTGCCCGGTAAATCACTTTCCAGTAATTCACGCAAATGTCCCATATCACTATGCCTAAAAACAGTAACACTAGCTCCCGTAAGCCTACATCCATCTATAATGCTTGCATGATTTAACTCATCACTCAAAATTGTATCACCTTTAGCAACCAATGCCGGTATCACAGCAAGATTAGCCACAAAGCCTGATTGAAAAGTTAAAGCAGCTTCAACTTTTTTAAATTCTGCCAATTTTTTTTCTAATCTAGTATGTAAAGACATTGTCCCAGCAATAGTTCTAACTGCACCTGGTCCAATTCCATAATCATCAAGACCTGTTTTAGCAGCAGCAACGGTTTCAGGATGATTTGCTAAACCAAGGTAATTATTCGAACAGAAATTTAACATTTTTTCACCATTAATTTTTACCCAGGCACCTTGCGGGCCTTCTAATGTCTTAATTTTATTATAAATTCCTTCATCTTGGAGCTGAGCTAGTTTTTGACCCATGAAATTTTCAAATTTTTTATTCATATTTGCCCCTCCCTTTTTTTAATATAAATAGGTTCCTTATGGCTTTAAAATAATTTTGCCACAATTGCCCTCTTCCATTAATTTCATGCCCTTTTCAAAATCTGCTAAAGGAAAAGTATGTGTTATTACTGGAGAAAGATTTAACCTATTCTCTTTTAATAATCTACCCGCTATATACCAAGTTTTAAACATTTCTCGTCCTGTAATCCCGATTAAATTCACTGCTTTAAAAATCAAGTCTTGGGTTAAATCAATACTTATTGGATCATCAGGCAGACCAAGTAAGGCCATTGATCCTCCCGGTCTAACCGATTTCAATCCTTGTTGTATAGCATTTTTGTTTCCTGACATCTCAGCTGTAAAATCAACTCCTCTACCATCCGTATTCTTAATAACCAGGCTCAATAAATCTTCATTAATTGGATCTAATGTCAAGTCTGCACCCATTTTTTTAGCAATTTTCCTTCGATATTCATTAGGTTCACTTACAATAATTTTAGTTGCTCCAAAAGCCCGTGCCACCCCAACTGCCAATAATCCTACCGGCCCAGCACCGGTAATTAATATTTCTTTGCCTGTCACATCTCCAGCTCTAATAGTATCAATTGCATTCCCTAATGGTTCCTGAATCGACGCACTCTCAGCAGGAATACTTGGATCATTATGCCAGACATCTACTTCTTCTAATATCGCATACTCGGCAAAAACTCCATCTGTATGCACACCTAAGATCTTCATATTTTCGCAAATATGTCGATTACCTGTTTTACATTGATAACAATGGCCACAAGGAATATGTGTTTCAGCAGAAACAAAATCACCTTCTTTAACACTTTTCACGTTCTCCCCTAATGCAATTACTTTTCCGGCAACTTCATGCCCCATTATTTGAGGCAGTTTCACATTCTTTTCTGCCCAATTATTCCATTTATAAATATGCAAATCACTACCACAAATAGAAGTACTTTTAACCTTAATTAAAACTTGTCCTGGTCCTGGAGTTGGAATATCAACATCCATTAATTCAGCTCCTGGGCCAGCATTGTTTTTTACAATCGCTTTCATCTTACCCTCCATAAATACCCCTCCTAATGTAACTCAACAGACTTCATTATTTTATTATTCTCTATATTAATAAATTCATTAACCAATTGAAAAATCCTGCTTATTAATAAACTATTATAAAATAAAATGGGAAGAGATAATCTCTTCCCATTAAATAACTATCTTGGAATCAGGATTTGTTGACCAACTTCAATATTAGACGGATTCTGTATATTATTAAGTTGAGCTAGTTGATTAACAGTTACACCATATCGTTGCGCAATTAAATAAAGAGTATCTCCTGATCTTATCGTATAAGTGATAAAATCATCTGCTTCTGGAGCAGTTACTGGCTCATCTACTGTTGGTTCTTCCCCAAATCCAGTAATAACTGATACACGAACTCTTTCAGTAACAATAAGATTAACATCTAATCTAGCGCTAACCTGTATTTCTGTATCACTTACTCTTCTACCACTACTTTCAATAGCCTCAACATCCACAAAAGCATCCATATTGTCAGTTACCTGATCAATATCCATAAAATAACTAAATGGAATTGTACCTTCGGTAAAATATACTGGCTGTTGTGGTAAATCTGCTACATAAATAACATTCACCACTACAACACCTTCAATAATCACACCACCTGCTGTAGTTTCAGCGGAAACACTGCCACCTCTTACCCGGGCAGTTGTTCTAACAATTCTTGCTACATCTGGATTTCCTTCAGGAATACTAATCTGATCTCGTGCCAATATCCTAGTCGACTCTTCAGCAACTATTCTTTCTACAAAAACTATTCTTCTTCTTGGAAAATAGACAACATCTCCTACCACCTCAGTAGGTATATCAACTTCCTCAACAGTAATTACCAATATCTGGAATCCCGTTCTAACGCTCACACGAATTCTTCGATCATCTAATTCTTCTGCCTCTGAAGAAATCACATTAACATCAACAAATGGTGACATACCTGATACTACACCATTGACGCTAAACTCCTCACTAAAAGGAAATCTAATTGAAACATACTCTAATTGGTCTGACTGATCTCTATATATTAAATCGGTTCTTACAACCCCTTCGATAATTACTAAATTCCTTTCAGTTGTGGTATCCACTATTTGTACTGAGGAATCCGCACTTATTATTTCTTGGATATCTTCAGAGCTAGCAGGAATTCTTTCAGTAGCAGTTAATGTTCTAACAAAATTCCTTTCTGTTACTTCCCTTCTTATCCTTACTCTTTGAGTTCTAATATCAAGTTCAGGTCGCTGTGTAATAAACTCAATTCTATCTGGAGCAGTCACTTCTATTTCACTGTCGACTACAAATTCAACACCTATTAATCTTTCATCTATCAGATAAAAATCAATATCAGATATAAGTGCTTCAATAGTAGCATCAAAACCAGGCCTCGCACCAGTAAACGAAACTCTTTCAGTAAAATCAAAAGTCCTGCGTAGATTTACTACATTGGAAGGATCTTCTATCGGCGCATAAAAAATACTTGATCTAATAATTCCATCAAATACAACAGAATTATTTCCTACTGATGTATCAGTAATCTCTACCCGTGCATTCACACTTACTACTCTTTCAGCAGGGGGCATTCTTGAGGGAATTCCTACTGTTTCAACTACCTCAGTATCAACCGTTCTACTACCAATTGTTTCACTAATCTGTAATTGTTCTGGCATAACCTGATCCTACCGCATCATGCTTTCCTAATTTTAATTATTTTTTTGATTTTTTCTGGATTAATATTTACTTTTTTCTTTTTAGAATCTTTGCGGTCGGACATTATTCACCCCCCTTTCCTCTTTTAAATTCAAATTAACCCTTTGGTCTTATGATATCGCCTGGTACACATATTTTTTGGCCTACCTGTAAATTATCAGGATTAATATTTGGATTGGCTTCTATGATTGCATCAACTGTAGTACGGTAGCGTCTAGATATTTTCCAAAGAGTATCTCCTGGTTGAACAACATAAACCACATATGATGGTGGGCAAACACCTGGTTCAGTTACCTCAGAAACTACAACCAAATCTACAATAATTTCTAATTGTCTAAACTCTGTAACTTTAGCAAATTTACGTATAACAGAAGTGATCTCAACTGTTCTAGCATTTAATAAATCATAATTTGTTTTCTGAACTTTTACTTCTGTATGCGCATTCATACCAGCTTCAGTACCTGGAATATCTACAAAATTATCAAAATTAAATTCTGTTTCAGTAAAATGAACTGGTTGACGCAAATATGGATCTTCTACATCTGCCACATAGAGTATTCTACCCTCTATCTCACCTTCAATCATTACACCATCGATTTCGGTAGTTGTTTCAGTACTAATTATTTTACTAGTAGCTTCTATAACCCTTTCAATATCAGGTTTAGCTGCTGGAACATTTAATCTACCTGAAACTGTTTCAAAAATAGTATCTTCACCAACAACATCCTCAACACGAAGAAGTTCTCGCTCTACTTCAACTTGGTCACTCATAATATCAATTATTACTTCAACCTGTTTTGGTTCAGTGACTTTAACAAAAAATTGTATTGTTACATTAACTTCAACTGTATCTTCATCGATATAATCATAAGTTACTTTTCTAATAATAGTATTTGCATAAACTGACATTCCTTCTTCTGCACCAGGAATATCAAATGCTTCACTAAAGTTAAAGGTTCCTTCAAGGAAATGAACCGGTTGTTGGTAAGCGGGTTCAGGTACATCCGCTACATAAATTACCCCACCTTCAACTGAACCAGTTACAATAACTCCATCTTCAGTAATTTCAGTGACTAAATTGAGTAACTCTGCCTGAGCATTTAAGATCCTTTCAATTGGTGGTTTTCCTTCCGGAAGTTCAATCCTACCGCTGATAACAGTTGTCGCCATATCCTCGCCGACAACATCCTCAATTCTCAATAGCTCTGAAGTGATATTGTCTTCAGGTATACCAGTCAGATCAGTAATGACAGTAATTTGTCGGTATTCAGTTACTTTAACAAATTTAGAAATAACAACTGTAACTTCAACAGTTCTTTCATCTATCATTTCATAAGTAACTTTTCTGACTTTTAAATCTGTAAATACATTCATACCAATCTCTGCATCTGGTATATCTACAAAATTTGTGAACTGAAAAGTTCCTTCTGTAAAATGTACTGGTTGCCTGAAATACGGCTCATCTACATCTGCAACGTAAATAACACCTGCCTCAATATCAGCAGTTATATCTACTCCTTCTTCCTCAATTTCTGTTGTTATATTTATTATATTGGCTGTTACATCTACCACCCTTAAAATATCAGGCTTATTATCTGGCACTGTAATCTGTCCGCTCACGGTTTCGGTTATTGTTTCTTCACCAATCACATATTCTACTCTTATCAATTCTTCATTAAAACTAATTGCCATAATAGACCTCCTCTCTTTCAAAAATAAAATATCATTAATAATATATGCACAACCAACCGGATTGTGAAGATTATACCGGTCACTATTATTTATATATCAAAAAATAACAATTATTACTACTCTACACATTTTAATGGCTATCTTAATAAAATATTAAGAGGTGATTAATATGCCATTTGGTTATTCAGACAAAATATTTCCCTATCCAGCAGTACAATATATACCCCTTTCTCAATATAGCAACCAATCTTTTCCAGTCAATTTTAATACAAAAAATATTACTATTGATTTATATCATGCAAATCAAACTGAAAAGTTAAATGAAAAAATTGCTAGATATACAGGAAGAAATATTAATTTTAAAATAAATGATGATCAATTAGCCCTGCTTATTTATCAAGCTAAAGTCCATATGGTTATGTATAGAGGACATGAAGTTGTGATGGTTGCCAAAAAAAATCCTGATCATCTGCAGATATTTAAAATTAAAAAAGAATATTTCTATAAAGAAAAGTTATATTTTAATTTATATGATGGCCAGACATCAGAAAGACTAGCTGGAATTATGACTATCATAAAAAAAAAGAGCTAAATTATACATTAGCTCTTTAGACTTACCAGATTTTTTTATTATTTTCCCCCGGTGATTCAATTAATCGGCTCAGGCTGATCATTTATATTACCCAAGTAATTCAATAGCCAGAACATTAATAGACCTTTAACTATAGTCCATAAGCCACCCTTGTTATCACTTAAAAAGTCCCCAAGAGCAGCCTCAGCCACTACCGGATAAAAGAAACTGATCAGCATACAAAATATTAATGCTAGAACTAAAATATTAATGATATTATTACTACTATTGATTAAATACAAGCTGACCCCTCCTTATGACAAGATTATAACATAAGTAAGGCGGACTTACTAATGTAATTTATTACAAATTCCATTGATAATTATAAAAGGGAATAATTCTATCCTGCCAGCCAGGCAAAGAATCTAAATAATATCCAAATCCCATAAAAATTATTATTAATATAATGAGTAATAGCCACCAAAACCTAGTATCAACTAACAGAAGATTTAATCCCATAAATATAATTAAAACTGGCCAAAATTTTGCAATTACTAACCATATTCTTAAATTGATGATGCCAGTAGTACTTAAAAGAAAAAGCAGACCAGTACAGATTAAAAATAAGCCCATTATTATCTTATTTCTATAATCTCTATTCATTCTCTTTAAACCCCCTGCTTAAAATAATACCTCCAACTATTATCAATAAAACTGGCCAATACTTATCCCAGTAGATTGCAGGTAACCATCTATCAAGCAAAAATACTAAGCCTAGAATAATAAGTATATATCCCAATACTCTATTTCTATCTATATTTTTAGAATTCATTTCATATTCCTCGTTTGCAAAGTTAGCCTCTGCCTGACTACTTCCTTCTACTATTAACTGTTGAGATTGTTCTGGTATAATAACCCATGCTATCAAATAGGCAACTACCCCAACTCCTTCTACTAAGAACAAAAATATAAATGCTAATCTAACAAATGTTGTATCAATATTAAAATAATCTGCCAATCCAGCACAAACTCCTGCTATAATTCTATCCTCTCTTGATCTATATAGTTTTTTACTACTCATCTAAAAACCCCCTTATTAACAATTAATATAAGTATAATATGACTTAAAAACTAAAACAAGAAAAAAAGAGGATTTATTAGATTATAAACGAATAAAAAGTAATTGTAAGCAAATTTGAAAGGAGAAAGATATGACAATAATTTTACTATGTATTGTAGCTTTCGTCGCTGCCTTTGTTGATGCAATAGCTGGTGGCGGAGGAATATTATCAGTACCAGCTTTATTAGCAGCAGGTATTCCGCCTCACTTAACGCTGGGCACCAATAAATTTGCTGCTTCCTGGGGATCTTTTACCAGCTCATTTACTTATTTTCAATCTGGAAACGTTTATAAGCCTCTCATGAAGTACTTAATTCCTTTTACATTTATAGGGGCTATAGCTGGTGTTACAACTGCATTATCAATTCCAGCTACTTATTTAAAACTAATTGTCTTGACATTACTTATTTTTGTATCAATATATACACTTTTTAAAAAAGATATCGGCAAAAGCAATAATTTTACTGGACTAAATAAATTAAATGTTTTTTCTGGAATGACTTTTGCACTCATAATCGGCTTTTATGATGGCTTTTTTGGTCCCGGTACAGGTTCTTTTCTTTTATTTGCTTTTATTCAATTTTTTGGCTTTAATTTTACGATAAGTACTGCAAACGCTAAAATATTAAATTTTGTGAGTAATATAGTATCTTTAATCCTCTTTGCTCTAAATGGAAAAATTATTTATACTATCGGTTTGCCAATGGGGATTTCAATGCTAATCGGAGCCAGATTGGGAAGTAAAGTAGCTATTAAACATGGTGGCAAGATAATAAAGCCTATTTTTATTGCGATGTCTCTTGGAGTTGTTATCAAACTACTCTATGATATGTTATTATAAGAAAAACGGTCGGTTATTAACCGGCCGCTTCATCTACCATATTTAATTCAACAGTAAACTGATCTTCATATAATTTCTTATAGACTCCATCCTTTTCAATCAATTCCTGGTGTTTACCTCTTTCGGCTATACCCTGCTCAGTTAATACCATAATTTCATCTGAATTAATAACTGTTGATAATCTATGGGCAATAACCAGTGTTGTCCTACCTTGTGCTAATCTTTCTAATGATGCTTGAATAATCTTTTCACTTCGATTATCAAGTGAGGATGTAGCTTCATCAAGTATTAAAATAGGTGGATTTTTCAAAAATGAACGAGCAATTGAAATTCTCTGTTTTTGTCCACCAGATAATTTGACACCTCGTTCTCCAATATTGGTATCATAACCCTCGCTTAACCCTAATATAAATTGATGTGCATTTGCTTTTTTTGCAGCAGCAATAATTTCTTCCTCTGTTGCATCAAACTTTCCATAAGCTATATTGTCCTTAATAGTTCCATTAAACAAAAAGACATCCTGCTGAACTATTCCTATTTTGTCCCTTAATGAATTCAACTTTATTTGTTTAATATCTAGATCATCAATTAAAATTTCTCCCTTATCTATTTCATAAAAGCGCGGTAATAATTTACATAAGGTTGATTTTCCAGCACCAGAAGGGCCAACAAAGGCGATTGTTTGACCAGGTTCAACTATAATATTAATCTCTTCAAAGACCTTAGTATGATTATCATAACCAAAGGTCACATCTCGATATTCAATTTTTCCTGCAACTTCATTTAATTCAATAGCATTTTCCGAATCAATAATCTCCGGTTCAACCTCTAGTAACTCAGTAAATCTGTTAAATCCAGCCATTCCCCGCTGAAACAGCTCATTAAAATTAACTAGCCTTCTAATCGGATTCATGAACATATTAATATAAAAGAGAAAAGCTACTATTTCCCCACTAGTTAATTGACCTAAGTAAATCAAATATCCTCCAGTTGCTAAAGTGATAAGTCGAATCATATTTATGAAAAAATGCATCCCAGAGTAAAAACTCGCCATATTCCGCATAGCTCCCTCTCTGGAACGGCGATAATTATGGTTACCTTCGCTAAATTTATCATTCTCAAAATCTTCGTTGGTAAAAGATTTTACTACTCTTATTCCACTAAGACTATCTTCAATGATAGTATTAACTTCTGCTACTTTTTCTCTTATATTTTTAAATGAATGGTACATCTTTTCCCCTAGATTTAAAGAAAAATAGAACATAACTGGTATCAGAGCAAAGGTAACAAGAGCTAAGATCCAATTCATATTCAATAAAATTATGAAAGATCCAATTAGCATTACTGCAGAAACAAATAAATCTTCTGGTCCGTGATGGGCTAACTCAGATAAATTATTCAAGTCATTAACTATTCTAGACATTAAATACCCTACTTTATTGTTATCATAAAATTTAAATGACAATTTTTGTAGATGCGCAAAAATTTCTGAACGCATATCTGTTTCCATTCTAATTCCAACTACATGGCCCCAGAAATGAACAATATATTGCAATACCAATCTAATTATGTATAGAATAAATAATAAGATTACCATTTTTATTATTAAGTTTAAATCACGAGCAGGAAAATATTCGTCAATCATACGTTGAATTACCATTGGAAAAACCAGATCAAGCCCAGACATAATAAATGCACTAACAATATCTAATAAGAATAATTGCCAGTGATTTTTATAATATTTACTAAATTTTTTGATCATATATATTCGCTCCTTTTGCATACTAATCAGTAATTTTATCATAACAATTAAAAATATGCAAAAATATCAACAACTACTATCTAAAAGCAGGATTATGACTTGGAATACAAGAATAAAGATATATACAATAAATTAACGCAATTGGAGGTTATTATTTTGGATCTATATCCACTTAAATTTAAACCAATCTACCAAAAAAAAATATGGGGTGGTAAACACCTGGCAAAAATTTTTAATAGAGACTTACCCTACGAAAAAACTGGAGAGAGTTGGGAGATTTCACAATATAATAATTATATAAGTTTAGTTGAAAATGGTCCATTAAGAGGAATTTCTTTGGCTGAATTAATGAAAAATAATCAGGAAAAGCTACTGGGCAAAAATATAAAATTAAATGCTAATGATAAGTTCCCTCTCCTAATAAAATTCATTGATGCAAATCAACAACTTTCAGTCCAGGTTCATCCCTCAGATAAAACAGCTCTTAGATCTGCTGATGAACAAGGTAAAACAGAGATATGGTATATAGTAGCTGCAAAGCCAGGTTCTGAATTAATATTTGGACTTAATCAAGATCTGGACCGCTCTTACTTAAAAAAAGCAATTAATAATAAAAAATTAAGCGAATATCTACAAAGAGTTAAAGTTAAAGCAGGTGACTCTTACTTTATTCCTGCAGGAACTGTACATGCCATTGGTTCAGGTATACTAATTGCAGAAATTCAACAAAGTTCTGATACAACATTTCGTTTATATGACTGGGGAAGAGTTGGTAAAGATGGTAAGCCACGTACTCTACATATTGAAAGAGCGTTGGATGTTATTAATTATCGAGCAAAACAAAAAAAACAAAAGCTATTAACTCATACTACTGACGAATGGCAAACAACCTTTCTGGCTACTTCACCATATTTTGTTACAGAAAAGATTAATTTAAACGGCATTTATCATATCAAATCTAACGGAGAACATTTTTACATTTTGATAGCTACCCAGGGAACAGCTGAATTAAAATTTAATGATAAATTAATTAATTTCAGCGCAGGAGAAACAGTCTTAATTCCAGCTTCAATTGATATAACTTCTCTAAAAGGAGAAATTGAATTTTTAATGACATATTTACCTATAGATAAAGAAGAAATAAAAAGAAGGCTGAAATCACTTAACTTCAGCCCTGATGAGATTCATAAAATCCCTGGTTATAATCTCTTTTAAATTTAATAGTTATATCTTTCGCCTGTTTTCATATATATTATTCGTTCACAGACATTTGTGGCGTGATCTCCGATTCTTTCTAAAAATCTACTAATAAATATTAATGAAGTTGCTTGTCGGACATTAGATGGATCTTCAATCATAAAAGTAATCAATTCTCTAATAATTTGTTCATCTAAAATATCTACTTCTTCATCACGTCTGGCAATTTCTCTTGCTTTTTCCACATCCATCTCTACAAACGCCTGCAAACTACTTTGTAACCTTTCTGCTACTATATCTGTCATTTTGGGTATATCAATTAAAGGCTTTATTAATGGTTCTTTACCTATGTTTTTCACCATATTTGCAATATTACAGGCATGGTCTCCAATTCTTTCAAGATCTGTTACTAACTTTGAAATAACTATTATTTTTCTCAAATCAATGGCAACTGGTTGCTGGAGTGCAATTAATTTTATCGCCATCTCTTCAAGTTCAACTTCATAATTATCTATTAGATCATCTTCTGCCAATACTTGATCTGCCAGATCAAGATCTTGCTCACGTAAGGACTGGATACTTTTTCTAATAGATTCTTCTACAATACTTCCCATTTTTAACATTCCATTTTCTAAATCCTTTAATTCCTTGTGAAAATGGTCGCGCATTTTTCCACCTCCTAGTTTTAAATTATCCGAAACGCCCTGTGATATAATCTTCTGTGCGTTGGTCTGATGGATTCTCGAATATTTTTTCAGTTCTATCGTACTCAACTATTTCTCCCATTAAAAAGAACGCTGTATAGTCAGAAACTCGAGCAGCCTGCTGCATACTATGTGTTACAATTACTATAGTATAATCTTTCTTCAAAACCTCAATTAATTCCTCTATTTTTGCTGTTGCAACTGGGTCAAGTGCAGAAGCAGGTTCATCCATTAATAATACTTCTGGTTTTACCGCAAGTGCTCTAGCAATACATAACCTCTGCTGTTGTCCGCCCGAAAGTCCTAGTGCCGAATCATTTTGCCTTTCTTTAACCTCATTAAATAATGCGGCGCTTTTTAAACTCTCTTCAACTATTTTATCAATCTCTCTTTTATTCTTCAACCCATGTATTTTAGGACCATATGCCACATTTTCATATATTGATTTAGGAAATGGATTAGGTTGTTGAAAAACCATACCTACTTGTTTTCTCAGTTGTACAACATCTATATTATTACTATATATATTCTTATCATCAAGTAATACTTCACCTTTAACTTTTGTACCTTCTATAAGATCATTCATTCTATTTACAGTTCTTAAAAACGTTGACTTTCCACATCCTGATGGACCTATTAAAGCAGTAACTTTATTCTTTTTAATTTCTAAATTAATATCTTGTAATGCTTGAAAATCATCATAATAAAAATCTAGATCTTTCACCTCTATTTTGTTAACACCTGCCATAAGAATTACTCCTCCTAAATATAATTAAATAAACAATAACTAACTTTTAAAAGACTATCTAATAAGAAAAATTATAATTTTTTACTAAATCTGGCCCTGATTATAATTGCGGTTAAATTCATAATTACTACTAATACAATCAAAACAAGTGCTGTACCATATGCTATAGGTCTTACTTGCTGAA
>JADQBT010000005.1 GCA_016278485.1 Halanaerobiales bacterium | reverse complement strand
ATGAATAAACATATGGTCTCTATTTCTATTTTTCCTACTAATGCTTGACACAAACCATGTTGGTGTTCTAGATGTACTTATATTATAAATATGTTATAATATTATATATACTTTTTATTGGGGGTTTTATGATGAATAGAAAATCAGAATCGTTTGATTATAGGTCATTTGCAAAAAAATATAATATAAGCCCAAATGTTTTGGAAAATATTGTGCATGAAGTTAAAGCTGAATTTCCAAATGATGAAATGTTAGCAGAATTGCATATAATTAGAGCATTAAAGGAGTATGCTAAAAAAGTTCATTAGAGGTGTATATGATGGGGTTACTTAGAAAAGTTTATTTAGACACGTCAGTTATCAGCGCTTTATATGATAATAGAACTCCAGAAAGAATGTCATTAACAAAAACAGCCTGGAAAACACTAAACGATTACGATGATGCATTACATGTAGCTATAGCCACAGTTAATGATATACGCTATTTGCTTAGCTGGAATTTTAAACATTTAGTTAAGGTGAAAACAAGAAGAATGGTATCATTATTGAATACAAACTATGAATATTCTACAATCGAAATAATAGCACCACCAGAATTATAATTAGATTATTATACAGAGTGTTTTTGCACTCTGTTTTACTATGTTATATGAATATTTTTTTAATTAATTTTCACTAATCTTTGGAGGAATTATAAAAATGACATATGATGTATTATATGAAAAATATCAGGATTTGCTAAAAGAAAATAAAAAATTAAAAAAAGAAAATTTCTTATATCGCCAGCAATATGGACCTATACTGGATAAGAAGTTAGATATTTTGACAGATGATTTTGATAATAAATTATATGATATAGATGAAATTCAGATTAATAATAATTCAAATAAAATCAATATATTTAGTTCGCCAGAAGATAAAATAAGCTTATTCATGTCACTTTTTGCAGGAAGAGAGGATGTCTATGCACATAGGTGGGAAAGTAAGGCAGGGAAAACCGGATATTTACCTGTATGTATAAATGAATGGGTTAAGGGTTTGTGTGAAAAGCCCAAAGTTAAATGTTTTAATTGTAAAAATAGAACATTTGCAGAGCTAACTGAATCAGTAATAGAAGACCATCTTATTGGAAAAGAAGTCATAGGTGTATTTCCCATGTTGTTAGATGAGACCTGTAAGTTTCTTGCAATTGATTTTGATGGCGGAGACTGGCAGAAAGATGTTACAACTATAAGACAAGTCTGTATTGAAAAGAGTATTCCTCTTTATGTTGAACGTTCTCGGTCAGGTAAGGGAGCACATATCTGGTTTTTCTTTGAAGAAGAAAAGTTTCCAAGCTGCTTTATCTTTAAATGACTTTCCTAAAAGTATCTCTGTCGTAAAAGCAAATATGATCTATATAAAGAAAGATGATTTATCTCAGCAGATATTAAATAAAATCAAGAGACTGGCAGCGTTTAAAAATCCTGATTTTTATAAAGCCCAAGCTATGAGATTACCCACTTATAATAAACCTAGGATTATATCCTTATCTGAAGAAACAGACCAATATCTCTCTATTCCTCGAGGTTGTGAAGAACAGCTTAATGTTATGTTTGAAAAAGCGGGAACGAAAATTGAATATATAAATGAAACAAATAGAGGATCTTCTATAAACGTACAGTTTAATGGTCAGTTAAGAAAAAAGCAAAAAGAGGCAGCTAACGAGCTACTTAATTATGATACGGGCGTATTGTCTGCAACAACAGCTTTTGGAAAAACTGTAGTTGGAGCAAATCTCATTTCTGAAAAGAAAGTCAATACGTTGATTATTGTTCATACACGACAGCTTTTAGAACAGTGGAAGGACAGGCTTAAAGAATTTTTAATAATAAACGAAAAAATCCCAAAGATACAGAAAAAGATGGGCGGGAAAATGGAGAAAAGTATAATAGGACAGATTGGTGGGGGTAAAAACACCAGTAATGGAATAATTGACATAGCTTTAATGCAGTCTTTAGTTAGGGAAGGTGAAGTAAAGGAACTTGTTAAAGACTATGGAATGGTACTAGTAGATGAGTGTCATCACGCTGCTTCATTTAGCTATGAAAGAATTCTAAAAGAGGTTTCTGCTAAATATGTTTATGGCCTAACTGCTACACCATTAAGACGTGATGGTCAGCATCCTATTATTTTTATGCTTTGTGGAGACATTCGCTATCGCATCAATCCTCAAACTCAGGCTGACAAAAGACCCTTTGAACATTTTGTTATTCCAAGAATTTCTTCAATGAAAATGCCTCTGATTGATGATAGCAAGACGTCTGCATCAATTAATAAAGTTTTTGCTTATGTAAGTGAAAATCAAATCAGAAATAATCTTATTGTAGAAGATATACTCACGAGTATTAAAACAGGTAGGAATATACTTGTTTTAACTGAAAGAACTGCTCATGTCCAAAAATTATATGATATGCTGAAAAATGAAGTGAAGAATATTTTTATTCTTACTGGTAGATTATCTTTAAAGAAAAGAAGAGAAACCAATGAAAAACTTAAGAATATATCTGAATCTGAGAATGTACTTATTATTGCGACTGGAAAATATATAGGGGAAGGCTTTGACTATCCTAGGTTGGATACACTATTTTTAACTTTTCCAATATCATGGAAGGGTAAATTACAGCAGTATGCCGGAAGATTGCATCGATTATATGAAGAAAAAAGAGATGTATATATCTATGATTATGTAGATATTCATATACGAGTCCTTGAAAAGATGTATCAAAAGAGGTTTAAAGGATTGCTTCAATTGGATATAAAGTTAAAAGTGAATTACAGGAAAAAAATGAAATTAATATTATATTTGATAATATAAACTTTATAACTGAGTTTATTTCCGATATTACAGCTGCTAGCAAGGAAATATTTATTGTAAGTCCTTATATTAATAAAAGAAAAATAAGAGAAATGCTTAAATTGCTGGCTGGTTCTATCCAGAATAATATTGAGGTTACTGTTGTGACACGTCCGCCGGAAGACTTCAAGGAAAAACAAAGATGTAATATAGTCAAACTGCATACTATGATAAAAAACGCTGGCATTAATTTAATTTTAGTAAAGCAAATACATCAATAGTTTGCTGTTATTGATAATAGAATTGCCTGGTATGGTGATATAAATTTCTTGAGTTATGGAAAGGTTCAAGAAAGTGTGATGAGACTCAACAGTCTTGAAGTTGCTAATGAGCTGTTGGGTAGTGTTAAAGATGATTAATCTTCATAATTATCCTCCTCATTGAAGAATTCTTCAAATTCATTTATGTCTTCTGTATTAATTTCAATTTCATAGCCGAAATCTTCCGGTTTTTTATCAAAAATAGCCAGTGTATCGTTAAATTTATCTTCATCTATAATATTATCTTCGAAATTACGAATGATGTACTCTATATTTTTTGCAGATGTCCCGATTTCTTCTGTACTTGAATTAAGTTTTATAAATATCTCATTATTAATAGCTTTACCTAATCGTCCATATTCACCATCCATGTCTCTTTCATTAATTTCATATAATTGCTCATATTGTTTGTCAGAAATAGCATTAATCTCTTTTAGTCGTTTTACAATTGAGTGGTAAGGCAGCCACCAGGTGCAGTGAAGTCTAGCTATAAATCTTAGTAAAGTCTTTTTCTGTATTTTTTCAAGTGAAGATGATTTGAATTCTTCTATTACTATACTCTTTAGTATATCTTCAGGAAGAAGAAATTCTGCAGCGAATAGATTCGCTTTTACTTCAATTATGTTTTTATCATCCTCTGATAAGCGGCCTAAATGTGAACCTGTCTTTGTAAAATAATGATAAAGCTCATGAGCAATAGCAAAGATTTGCCTATCAAAAAAATGAGCAGTATTTAATCCGA
>JADQBT010000038.1 GCA_016278485.1 Halanaerobiales bacterium | reverse complement strand
AGGTTGAGCAAAGTGAACGCGTAGCAGGCTGGGTAGACTATACTTATTATAAAGTAAAACAAGTATTAATCAGAGTATTATATGAGGCTGGTTTTATAAAAGACCAAAAGGAAAGAGAGATTGCTAAACCAATTATTGGTAATGATATAATTGAACATTTAAATAAAAAAGGTGATGCAAAATATGTACAGGCTATGTTGGGAGGTATGTAAATGGCTAATATAAAAGAAAGACTGGATAAGATTTTACCAGAGATTAAAAAGGAAAGTTTTATGGAAAGTAAGGGACTGGGTAATGAGATAGGATTTTATATCTTTGATTATGCTCCTAAAGATGAAATGATAGTTAGAGATCATATAGAGTTTTTAAAGAGAAAAATCAATAATGATCCAGGGCTAGTCAATATTGTAGAGTTTGATCTTTACAATATAATGTTAGAAATATTGGAAGATAAGGGTTATCTGGAAAGAACAATAAAGATGGAAGAAAAACATTGTAGTGATAAGGTTTTAAAAGCTGTGAAAAGAACTCTCAGGCTTACCAGCAAAAATAACCTCTTCGTAGAGTACATAGAGGAAAGAATTGAAGAAAATCATATAGTCTTTATAACTGGTGTAGGTAAAGCATGGCCAATTGTGAGATCTCATACGGTTTTAAATAATTTACATGCTGCAATTGATGAGAATCCACTAGTAATGTTTTTTCCTGGAAGTTATGATGGTGCTGAATTAAGTTTATTTGGAGAAATTCATGATGATAATTATTATAGGGCGTTTTCTTTAGTACCTAGATAAGAATATAAATGGGGGGATTACATTGAAGATTCAAGACATGTTTGCGAAGGATATTAATCGTGATATCAAAGGTGTTATCAAGGTTGCTCAAAATGATGAAAAGAATGTTGAACAGGAATTAGAAGAGTACGTAGTTACAAATGAGCTAGAGATGCATTTTCGTGATTTTCTCGAGGCTTATCAAAAAGGTATTGATGGTCTAACAGATAAAATGGGTGTCTGGATCTCAGGTTTCTTCGGTTCTGGTAAATCTCATTTCTTAAAGATATTATCATATATTCTGGATAATAGAGAAGTAGACGGCAAAAAGGCTATTAACTTCTTTGATGAAAAATTTCAGGATCAGTTTATATTAGCTAATATGAAAAGGGCCAGTGAACTAAATACAGATGTAATTCTCTTTAATGTAGATTCTAAGAGTGATTCTGATAGTAAAGCAGACAAAGAGGCAATCGTTAAGGTATTTATGAAAGTGTTTAATGAACACTTAGGATATTGTGGAAGTATTCCCTGGTTGGCAGATTTAGAACGTCAACTAGATAAAGATGGTAATTATCAAGATTTTAAAGATGAGTTTGAAAATATATCTGGTGATAGATGGTTAAACATGAGAGAAGACTTTTATTATGAAGAAGATTCTATTATCAAAGCATTAGTAAACACAACACCGATGAGCGAAGATTCTGCCCGACATTGGTATGAAACATCAGAAGAAAATTATAATTTAAGTATTGAAAAATTCGCTAAACGTGTCAAGGAATACATAGAAGAAAAAGGTAATAACCATCACGTTGTCTTCCTTGTGGATGAGATTGGCCAGTATATTGGTGATGATGGACAGTTGATGCTTAACTTACAAACAGTTGCTGAGGATCTTGGTACTCATTGTGGTGGTAAAGCTTGGGTGATGGTAACCTCTCAAGAGGCTATGGAATCTGTTACTAAGAGAATTAAGGGTATGGATTTTTCAAAGATTATGGGTAGATTTAATACTCGATTAAGTTTATCTAGTGCTAATGTGGATGAGGTTATTAAAAAGCGTATCTTAGGCAAAAATCAAACAGCAGAGGATACCTTAGAATTATTATTTAACGATAAGAGTGCTATGTTGAAGAATATTATTACCTTTACAGATGATACTTACGATATGAAAATTTACTCTGATGTTAAAGAATTTGTAGATGTCTACCCTTTTGTACCTTATCAATTTAAACTTTTACAGGAAGTCTTTGAAGAAATTAGACGTCATGGTGCTACAGGGAAACACCTCTCTGAAGGAGAAAGATCTCTTTTAGGTGCATTTCAGGAATCAGTTCAAGAATATCAAAGTAATGATGCTGGCAAATTGATACCATTCTCTGTATTCTATAAAACAATCGAATCATCTTTAGACTCTAATATCAGTAGAGTTATGAGAAATGCAAAAGATAATAATAATCTTGAAGAATATGATGTTGAAGTATTAAAATTACTATTCTTAATTAGATATATTAAAGGCTTGCCTGGTAATATTGAAAATATAACTACACTAATGGTAAGTAGTATTGATGAAGATAAAATTAAGCTAAAAGGGAAAATCGAGGCATCTTTGAAGAGACTATTAAGAGAAACCCTTATACAGAAAAACGGACAGGAGTTTTATTTCCTAACTAATGAGGAACAGGATATTAATAGAGAGATAAATTCAATAAATGTAGATATTACTGAAGTAATTCAAACCACAGGAGATATTATCTTTGAAGAAATCTATACCGATAAGAAATACCGCTATAACAAGATATATGACTTTTCCTTTAATCAAATGATAGATGATAGAGTAAGAGGAAGACAGACGGAGGATATTGGTATTAAAGTATTAACACCTTACTATACTGATGTATCAGATCAGCAATTGTTATTACAATCAGCTGGAGAAAACAATTTAATATTAAGGTTACCTGATGAAACAAATTTTCTTGAAGAATTGGAGCAATCACTTAAAATAGAGAGCTATTTACGTAAAAGAAGTGGTACAACTCAATCTGAAACTATTGAGGATATTATTAGTCGTATTCAAAGAGAACAAAGAGAAAGGAAGAAGAGGGTTAAATACTTATTAACAGATAGCTTAAGTGATGCAAAAGTATTTGCTAGAAATCAATTATTAGATATTAAAAGCAGTAATCCTGTTGATAAAATAAATCAAGGCTTTAACTCGTTAATTGAAGATATATATAATAAATTGAATTATGTACAGCAACATATTGATAATGAACGAGAATTAGTAAAATTACTAAATTCAGATAGTACTCAGTTGACCTTGGAAAATAAAGAGGCAAATCAACTAGCAATTGATGAAGTCAAGATGTATATTGAAAGACAGAATCAAAGAACTAACCGTGTAATTATGAAAATGGTCATAGAGCGTTTTCATGGTGTGCCTTATGGCTGGAGAGAATATGATATTGCTGCTGTCGTAGCAAAACTATTAAAAGAACAGGAAATTAACATACAATATAATGGTCAGATACTTGGTACTGATGATCGTAATATAGCTGACTATTTAAGTAAGAGAACCTATTGGGAAAAGATAGTGATTAAAAAGCGTGTAAAGGTTGATCAGGCTTTAATCAATACTGCAAGGAAACTTGGGCGGGATCTATTTGAAAAAGCATCATTGCCTTCAGATGAAGATAATCTTAAAGAAAAGTTAAAGATATTAATAAATAATAATGTTCTATCTGAAACTAATCATCTGTTGACTAATTATAGACGAGATGTTAAATATCCTGGCAAAAATGATCTAGAGAAGGCAAGTGAGCTATTTAAAGATATATATCATGTCAAAGACTCTTACAAATTCTTTAAAGAGTTAAATGATAAGAATGACCAATTACTGGAATCGGGTCAGAAACTGAAAAAAATTGTAGGGTTTTTTGAAAACCAGCAGGATTTCTTTGATGCTGCACTTAAGACAATAGAACTTTATGATAAAAATGAGACCTATATAGTAAATGATGAAATGGTAAAGATAGTGGACGACTTGAAGGATATCGTAAGTGCAGATGAACCATATAGTGAAATACACCGTATTCCAGCATTGAGAACTAAATTTAATAATATCTTTGTCCAAGGAATCTTGGTAGAAAAAAGCAAACCTGTCAAAGAAAGTATCGAAAACGATAAAAAGAAAGTTGAAGATGAATTAAAGAAATATGAAGACTTTAATGATTTCTTTAAAAATACGATATTGGGTAGATTTGATAGGTTATTAGAAAGATTGGAAACTTCCAATACAATAAATGAAATAATTGCTATGCCGCAAGAAAGTGATGTAATAAAGATTAATTGTTTTAAAGAGATAGAGA
>JADQBT010000019.1 GCA_016278485.1 Halanaerobiales bacterium | reverse complement strand
CCATTATGACAGTACGGTTAGATTCTGCTATTTTAAAAAATGGGGAAACTCATTTTTCTAAAAATCAATTTGAACCTGATAGTATTCTAACCAGATATTTACCTGAATTAAATACGCTAATAACTGATTATCTCTCATTAACTGGCCAAACCAAGGCTCATTAAGTTCTTTATTCTGATTTTCTATTATATTAATAATATGATTTTTATTAATAAGTTTTAAAATTGGTGAACTACTATCATAGATAATTTCAGAGATCCATTCTCTAATTAATTTACCATACTTTGGATGATATGTCCTTGGATAAGGACTTTTTCTTCTATTTAATACTATTTCAGGTACTATACCTTTAAATGCATCACGCAAAAGACCTTTTTCTATCTTATTATGATATTTCATTTCCCAGGGTATATTCCAACTATATTCAACCAATCGATGATCTGCAAAAGGTACCCTAACTTCAAGGCTATTAGCCATACTCATCCTATCTTTTCTAGTCAAAAGAGTTAACATAAACCACTTCATATTAAGATAAAACAATTCTCTCATTTTGCTTTCCTTTTCCGTCTCATCATCTCTAAGAGGAACCTCATTGATAGTTGCTTGATACTTACTTCTAACAAATTCTTCTAAGGAATTATCATCTATTTTGTCTGATAATATATATTTTCTTAATGCTAGCGATTTGGACCAAGGGAAAATATCAGCATTAATGTCCTCAGAATTCCTAAACCAGGGGTAACCGCCAAATATCTCATCTGCACACTCACCAGATAATGCAACAGTAAAATTATTTTTTACATTTTTAGTAAATAGATATAGAGATGAATCTATATCTGCCATTCCTGGTAAATCATTAGCAATAACAGCATCTCTTAAACTTGCTACCAACTCAGAATTGTTAATATTATAGTAATGATGTTTACTCGCAATTGCTTCACTTACCCGAGGAATCCATTTTGAATCTGCATCAGGTTGAAAATCATTTTTCTTAAAATAATTATCATTATCTTGATAGTCAATTGAATATGTGTTTAAAATATTTCCTTTTTTCCTCATTTGCTGTGCAGCTACTGCAGAAATGGCAGTAGAATCTAAACCACCTGATAAAAATGTACAAAGTGGAACATCAGAAATTAATTGCCTATTTACAGTATCAAGAAAAAGGTTTCTAATCTTAGCGACAGTAGTTTGATAACTATCAGGATGAATTTTAGATTGCAATTGCCAATATCGTTTAACGTCTAACTGTTTTTTACTAAAAGTTAGAAAATGACCAGGTCTTAACTCATTAATATCTTTAAAAACTCCACTCCCTGGCGATCTGGCCGGTCCTAGACCAAATATTTCTAACAACCCTTCTTCTCCTATGATTGGTTTTACACCTGGATGTGCTAAAATAGATTTTATTTCAGAGCCAAATATAAATTCATTATTTTTATGATAATAAAATAAGGGTTTAACACCTAATCTATCTCTTGCAATATATATTTGTTGTTTTTTTTCATTCCAAATAGCAAATGCATAAATACCATTAAGATGGTCAACACAGTTTTCACCAAATTCTAAATAAGAAGTTAAAAGAACTTCTGTATCAGAATATGCTGCGAATCTATATCCTTTCTTTATTAATTTTTCTCTTAAATCTTCAGTATTATATAATTCGCCATTATAGATAATAGTATATTGATAACCGCCTTTGTTTTTGGTCATTGGTTGATGTCCGCCCGTAGGATCTACTACAGTTAATCTTCGATGACCAAATAAAACATTTTTCCCAGTAAATAAGCCAGATTCATCAGGACCGCGATGTGTAAGAGAATCTCTCATGTCTTTTATAACATCTGCATTATTTCTTAAATCTCTAGAGAAATTTACCCAACCAGTAATGCCACACATCTTATTCCCCCCTAAAAAATTTCTAAATACTGATCATGTTCCCAGGCATGAATTTGCTGTGAATATACTTTCCATTCATAATATTTTGCTTTCAAATATTTATGCAAAACATGCTTACCTAAAGCAGATTTTATAACTTCATCTTTTTCTAATTGAGAAATTGCCTCCTTTAGATTAACGGGTAGACTATTAATTCCAATCTTTTCCCTTTCAGAATTTGTCATTGCATATAAATTTTTATTAATAGGTTCAGGTGGTTCAATTTTATTTTCTATTCCATCTAAACCCGCTTTTAATAAAACTGTTAATGCTAAATACGGATTGCAAGCTGGGTCTGGATTTCTAACTTCGATTCTTGTACTATCACCTCTAATTGCTGGAACTCTGATTAAAGGGCTTCTATTAGCTTTTGACCAGGATATATAGACTGGAGCTTCATAACCTGGAACTAACCTCTTATATGAATTTACCAATGGGTTGGTGATGGCAGCCACAGCTGGTGCATGTTTCAAGATACCGCCAATATAATAAAGCGCGGTTTTAGATAATTGATGTTTCTGGGTAGCAGCATAAAAGGCATTTTTGTCATTTTTATATAATGATTGATGTAAATGCATACCAGATCCACTCTCACCATAGATTGGTTTGGGCATAAAGGTAGCATGTAAATTATGTTGAGCCGCAATTGTTTTAACTACATATTTAAAAGTAATAATCTGATCTGCAGTCTTAAGGGCATCAGCATATTTAAAATCAATTTCGTGTTGTCCTGGTGCTACCTCATGATGATAAGCCTCAATTTCAAAGTTCATTTTTTCTAAAGCAATAATAATATCTCTTCTAATTTCTTCACCTAAGTCTACCGGGGCAAGATCGAAATAACCAGCTTTCTCATGTGTTTTAGTTGTTGCCCGGCCATCTTTATTTTTGTGAAAAATAAAAAACTCTGGCTCTGATCCTACTTTCATCACAAAACCCATTTTTTCAGCTTCTTTAACTAGCTTTTTTAAAACTGAACGAGGACTTCCTGCAAATGGAACTCCATTAGGTCCATAAACATCACAAATAAACCTTGCAATATTACCTTGTTGTGACCTCCACGGGAAAATAGTAAAACTATCAAGATCAGGTTTAAGATACATATCTGATTCTTCAATCCTTGTAAAACCATCAATTGATGAGCCATCAAACATAATCTGGCCTGCTACTGCTTTATCCAACTGAGAAACTGGAATAGCAACATTTTTTACAATTCCAAATATATCTGTAAATTGTAATCTAATATATTTAACCTGATTTTTTTTGATTAACTCTTGAATCTCATTAATCTTACTCATAATTAGTCACCTCTCTTTTATTTGAGAGATAAATATTTTTCAGTGGTTTTTTAACAAAATTTTTTTCAATTAAACTATTATGGTCTTGATATTTACTAACTTCAGCATTAGACTGAATATTCTTATTTTTAAGTCTAAACAATTTTTCCAGATCGTTTATTGAATAAAGACGCTGTTTTCCTTTATTTCTGGCAGGTTCCACTAAACCTATCTGATCATAATATCTAATTTGTCTCTTAGAAAGACCGGTAAGATCTTTCACCACTCCAATTGTAATCATCGGTGTATTTTTACTAATCATCAACCTCATCTCTCCTTTTGAAAAGTTACTCTAATATATGACAAAATGAGATTTTTGTGAATTTTTTGTTAGGAAAACTTACAATTAATTATTTTACACAACTATATATTTCAAATCATATAATGTAATAGTTTCATGAAGTATACTTTTAGGATAATATTAATTTTGAAAGGAGGTTATCTACTTAAATGGGTGACTATTTAACAGGAATTTGTGGTGGAGAAGAAAACTTGGCTTTCATCCTATTCTTAATCCTGATCCTATTACTCTTGGGAGTAATGAATGGCTATGGTGGCTGTGCTGAATAAATAATTTAGGCCAGCTTTTAAGCTGGCCTCTAAATTATTTTTTTTGTAAAAACCAAGCAATACCAAATAGTACCAAACCAATAATATCTGTTTGCCAGCCCGGTATTAATAAAAAGATAGCACTAACAGATAAAAGAACTCTCTCTATAACATTGGCTTCTCTGACTAAATAACCGAGTACACCTGCTGCCAAAGCTAATACACCCAAAATTGAACTTACAGTAATCAATATGATCTGACCAACACTAGAATCAAGCAATAATAAAGCTGGCGAATATGCAAATATAAATGGCACCACAAAACCTGCAACTGCCAGTTTCACTGCAGTTAGACCAGTCTTTAATGGATTCGAACCAGCTATACCTGCTCCAGCATAAGCCGCCAAAGCAGCTGGTGGTGTAAGGTCGGCTACAACACCAAAATACAATACAAATAAATGAGCAGCTAGAATAGGAACGCCTAGATGTGTTAAAGCTGGTGCAGCCATTGTAGCAAGCACTATATAAGTCGCTGTTGTAGGAAGACCAGTACCTAATATTGTACAAGCTATCATTGTAAATACTAAGGCCAAAAATAAGTTGCCCTGAGCAAGAGCTACGGTAATTGAAGTAAATTTCAAGCCTAAGCCAGTTAAAGTAGTTGCCCCTACAATAAATCCTACACAGGCACAAGCTGCTGCAACTCCAAGCGCTGATTCAGCACCTTCTTTTAAGGTAATAATAATTTCTTTTAAATTCATTCTTGTATCTTTTTTGAGATAACTTAAAGCAAAAGATAATAAAATACCAACATAAGCTGCTTTAAGAGGAGTATAGCCCCTAAACAGATAATAAAAAATAACTATTAAAGGTAAAATCATATGACCTCTTGTTTTAATTACATCAATAATTTTCGGTGTTTCATCAGCAGATAAACCGCTCAAGCCTGATTTTTTTGCCTCAAAATGGACCATCAAACCAACAGCAATATAATATAATAGTGCTGGTAATATAGCTGCTTTAGCAATATCTACATATCGCACACCAATAAATTCTGCCATAATAAATGCAGCAGCTCCCATAATCGGAGGCATTATCTGACCACCAGTAGAAGCTGCAGCTTCTACTGCAGCTGCAAAACGTGGTGAATAACCAACGTTTTTCATCAAAGGAATAGTAAATGAACCCGTAGTAACTGTATTAGCCACAGAACTTCCTGAGATCGATCCCATTAAACCACTTGATACAACAGCTGCTTTTGCAGGACCACCAGTAGTACGACCTGTTACAGCCATGGCTAGATCAATAAATAAATCACCTAACCCAGTCCTTTTAGCAAAAGCTCCTAATAACAAAAATAGAAAAATATATGTAGCTGATACTCCAAGTGGAATTCCGAATATACCTTCAGTAGTAAAATACATATGACTTGCAATTCTGGACCAGGAATAACCTCGATGTGCTAATACTCCTGGCATCTGCTGGCCAAAATGAGAATAAATTAAAAACAATGATGATATTAATGGTAATTCCCATCCAATAACTCTCCTAGTACCTTCTAATACTACTAAAATAGCAATTATTGCTATAATATGGTCAAGCTCTGTATATATTCCTGCTCTGGCCACTAACTCCCGATAATTAATAATTATATATCCTGATATTACAATACTTAAGAACGCAAGTACCATATCAAACATCAGCACAAATTTATTATTTTTAAAACTAGGTTTAAAAGGATAAAGCAAAAAAATCAAAGTAAAAATAAAGCCTAGATGTACAGCACGTTGTTTTAAGGCAAGTAAAATACCAAAGCCAGCAGTATATAAATGAAACAATGATAAACTTACAGCTATAATGGTAATAATAATTGCCATGATTCCAGTATAATGTCTGTAGTTTCTAGTAGGATCATATTCTTCCAACAATTCAATGCTTTTTTCTTCTAATTTTTCTTTTTCCACCACTGTCTTACCTCCTCAATCCAAATTTTAATATTATTCATTTCCACAACTTTAATTATAACCAGGTTTTCTGGCCTTGTTAACTGATATAACTTGTATTCATTACTTGCAAAGATAAATGTATGTTTTGCATAATCACTAACACGTAGAGGTATATTTTCTAATTTTCTATTAATACCGTTAATTATAAACTTATCATCTGCTACAGTATAATTATAATTATTTAAAAATGGTAACCCGGCTCCATATGATTCATATTCTGTTCCAGTCAAAATTATTTGCTTTTGTTCAATTGTAAAGTATTCCCATACAGGAGTGTTTTCAACAGAATGCAAATACTTTATAGCAAAATCTTTTTCTGGGCTCTCAATAAAATGCTGCCAGATTATCCTGCCAGTTTTATCTTCTTTTATAATTAGTACATTTTTAGTAGCAATATAATTAAATACAATAAATAATATAATAATTAATAAAAATATTTTTTTCTTATTCATAAAATGATAACCGGGCATTATATAATGCCCGGCATCCCCCTCTCAACTTACAATGCTATTATTATTTGATTAAGAAATTACTGAACTTCATCAAAATATTTTTGGGCACCTGAGTGAAGTTCAACAGTCATTCCATCTTGAGCAGTTTCTACTTTTATGTCTCTCGCACGAGCATGTGCTGCAATTAAAGTATCACGATTCTCAAAGATAGCTTTTGTAATATTATAAACTAGCTCTTCTGATAAACTTGCTTCAACTACAAGAGTAGCTTTAAGAGCAATTGTTTTAACACTATTATCAACACCATTATATGTTCCAGCAGGAACTACTACACCTGTTAAGAATGGGTGTTTTTTATTTAAACTTTCAATTTCTTCATCAGTAAAATTCAACAAATTGATATCCTGTGTTGCTGCAACATCCATTACAGCAGCTGTTGGAATACCGGCTGTTAAGAAAGCTGCATCAATCTGTCTATCTTTTAAGCGACTGGCAGCTTCACCAAATGATAAAAAGTCCTCTTCAATATCATCATATGTTAAACCGAAGAATTTTAAAATCTGACTTGCATTTGCTTCTACACCACTACCTGGTGCACCTACTGCAACTTTTTTACCCTTAAGATCCTTTATACTTGATATATTTGCATCTTCACGTACAACAATCTGAATAATTTCTGGGTATAAAGTTGCTATTCCTTTCATATTAGTAACAGGGGCTTCAGAGAATTGATTTTCCCCATTTACTGCATAACTTGCAATATCATTTTGTAAAATGGCAAGTTCAACTTTTTGATGTGCAATCAACCTTGTATTAGTCACAGAAGCTCCAGTTGATTGAGCTGAGGCATTTGCATTAGCTACATTTTCATTAATTACTTTTGCTAATGCTCCTCCTATTGGATAATAAGTACCAGATGTACCTCCAGTGGCAATTGATATATAAGTTGTTTCTTCTGCCGTTTGACCTACTGAGCTAAAACCTACTAACACAAGTCCTACCAATACTAAAATACTCACTACTACTAAACCTGTCTTTTTCATAATCATTTTTAACCTACTCCCTTCTAGTTTTTAAAATATTTTTTTGAATAAAAGCTCCCAACTAATTATATAATATTTTTATACAAATTGCAAGAACTATTTTTTCGACAAAAAATGATTATATCTTAATTCTGATCGCTCCTTTATACTTTGCTTTCCAAAATCTCCTTCTCATAGTATCAATTCTTACTTCCTTATTAATTAATACATGTAGAAACTTTTCATCATCTAACATAACACCTGTATGAGTTATTACATTTTTATAAAGATTAAAATATGGTAGATCTAAGGGCTGGAGATTTACAAAACTACCCACTTCATCACCTAAAGACCGAATACCGTTAATATATCTCTTGGGATTTTTTTTGTACCAATTTTCTTCAACACGGAATCCATCTCCCCGCGGTAGATCATAACCTATCTCTTTAAAAAATAAGTAGATTAAACCCCAACAGTCAACTCCCTTTTTACTCCGTCCATTATGCTTATAAGGTACTCCTAACAATTTATCTGCAACTGAAAAATAATCCATTTTTCAAATCCCCCTTTTTCTTAGTTTATTCATTTAAGAAAAAAGGGTTATAATAATCTAAAACAGCCAGCAAAAATGCTGACTGTTTTAGATAAAATATAATTATGCTAAATCTAAATATAATTATGTAATTGTCTATTCAAAGCCTTTAAACAAGCTTTCCCAATCGATGAAGGAAGAACATTATCAAAATATACTGCCCCTACTAATTTTTTCTCAATTCTATTTTCATTTTGATTATAAATATTCAATTTCACTAAAACTAATCTATCCTTACCTTCTATTGTGAAAACATCATCTACAATTATTTGTTTTTTGAAATGAGTATAATGGCTAATAGTTTCTACTACACTTCTTGCAATTAATTTCTCATTCGTCTCCCCTGGGTTACTAGTAAAAGTCTCTATTATTTTTTCATCATTAATATTTATTTGCAGATGACAGACTGGTCTATTATTTTCACAATAAATAGAAATTAACTCTACTCTGTTCTTATTGTCTTCCTCATTTGCAAATTTCACCTGGGCAATGCTAATTTTTTTATGATCAATTTTCTCATCAAGATTAACAAGTACAATTGTCTCAATATCACGTACTATTTTTTTTGGTTCTCTTGCTTTACTCGCAATAATATGAATTTCATCAATTGAATTTTTTCCTGTTATTTTACAAGAAAACACACCATCTAATTCCTCAATAGTTTGACTTAACTGCTTGAACATCTAATCCCTCCACTATTTCTTTTTCCAGAAAACAATGATCAAAAGTCCCTCGTTCAATCAATTTCAACATCGCTTCTACAGCATCTGGATCAAACTGAGTTCCAGCACACTCTTTAAATTCCTTTATAATTTCAGCTTTTGACATAGCTGCTTTATATTTTCTTCCTCTTGTCATCACATCAAAAGCATCACAAACACTTAATATTCTGGCTCCGATTGGAATATTTTTTGCTTTTATCCCTTTTGGATAACCTGTCCCATCAAATCTTTCATGATGGTAAAGAATAATGTCCAATTGATCATTTACTAAATCAATATCTTTTAGTAGTTCGTATCCATAGGTAGTATGTTTTTTAATTTCTTCATATTCTTTTATAGTAAGTTTTTCAGAACTTTTTAGAATTTTATCCGAAACACCAATTTTTCCTATGTCATGAATTTTTGCTACACTAATTATCTTCTCTCTTTTAAGACTAGATAATTTCAAGGCATTACTTAACTCTGAAGTATATTCTGCCACCCGCATACAATGACCTTCTGTGTAATGGTCTTTTGAATCAATTACTTTTAAAAAACTTTCAATAATCTGTGTATATGAATTCAGTTGTTGAATGCGAGAATAAAAAAAATCTTTTAAAATATAAAGTAATATAATTACAAGAATAAAAAATAATTTACCGAATTCAATATATGAATAATATAAAAGAACACCTAAGAAATATGAAGTTATTAAATTTTTTACTAATTCAGCTAGATATACTAAAAAAGAGTTGCTTTCTCTTCCGTTTTTCGATAACTTAACAACTATGTAAACTAATGCATTATTAACAAAAAAGTATGCTAAAGCTGCGATAAACAAAGAAATAAGTTGATAATTAACTGTTAAGCTATTATTAATTATTTCAAAAACTATACCACCTATACCTGCAGCAACAAAAAACATAATTCTGTTAAACAAAAATTTATACCAAACAAAATGATTTCTTTGTTTGGTCCATTCTATAGTACCTAATGCAGCTGTTACAGCCGCGCCTAATGGAGATAAAAGAGCAAATGTTGGTAACAAAACTGGAATATTCATTGAAATAATAAAATCACTTGAAGAATTCATCAAAATACTCATATTGCTAACAATAAATAACGAAATAATAAAAAAAATTATTTCTTCAATTGATATTAATTTGCCATAATTATTCACTAAACTAATTAATAAAAAGACAAACAAAAAAAATGCAGCTATTAAATAAATTTTTAATGATTTTTTCAATTAAATTACCTCTTATAATAATAGTTATATCTGACAGCACATTTAATTAATAAATTAAATTAACCCCATCTAGTAGAGTCAGCTAAAGCAGAAATTGTTGCAGCCATAGTAATAAGAGCTGTTGTAACTAATAAATAAAGCTTTTTCATTAAAACAGCCTCCCTTCGTTTTAAAAATTTTCTAAGCTCATAGTAACGAAGGTAAGCTAAGCTATTTAAATTAGGCTAGTCTAGTGTGCCGCCAGATATTTTCTTTTATTATAATTCAATATATGACAGCAAACTCCTTTATTTATTATAAGAACAATAAAAAAAGTTTTGCTTTTGTAAGCAAAACTTTTTAGTCAATTATTTAGCACCATCTCCAAATATATATATCTATATTCAATTTTAACACCACCTAACTTTTTATATTTTTCATCCATTTATAATCCTCCACTCTTTCTGTTTCAGATTTATAAATACCCATTAATTGTGCCAATTCTCCCGCCAGTTCAACGAAAGCTTGACCTGTTGCAGTTACAATTTTCCCATCAATTACTACATCTTCATTAATAATATTGGCTTTTTTAAACAGACTTTTTGTTTCTTCATTTTCTAATATGCCCGATGATCCTCCCGTACATTTTTTGCCATCTAATAACCCATATTTGGCCATGAGATACGTTCCTCCACAAATACCTGCAATATAGGCTCCATTTTTACGAATTATTTCAACAAATTCTTGTAACTCAACGTTATCGTAAAGATATGACGGATCACCACCTGTAATTATAAATAAATCAATATCAGTTGGATTAACTTCAGCTAATCTCTTATGAGGTAAAAATCTTTGCTTCTCTTCACTCACATATACTCTGTCTTCCAAAGCAACAGTAAGCAAGCTTTCTTTAAATTGGGCTGCTGTCAACACTAACTCAAATTCACAAAAACCATCATAATAAAGTGCACAAACATTCATTAAAATCAACTCCTTTTTTTATATTTTATTTTTCATACTTTTATAGCTTAACATAGTAAGACTGACACCTTGGATGTCAGTCTTTAAAAAATAATTATTTATATTTTTTTAGTACATTAATTAATTCATCTTTCACCTGTTTTCTTAACCACTTTGGAGAAACTATTTCAAGACCATCATAAAAATCAAATGCAAATTGAAAATACTTTTCTGGGGATGATGTATTGATTTCAATTAAAAACTCGCCATCTTCTTTTTTTAGGATATTAGAGTATTTAAAATGATTGTATTCTTTTATAATATGATATATTTTTTCTGAAACTTTTATAAGTAATTTTTCTTTTGAATTACTACTCTTATAATCTCTTTCCAACTGCTTCATCTGCGATAAATCATTAATATTAAAATTAGCTTGGGTTTTAAATTTTTCTTTTAATAAATTTATTTTCTTTATTCTATACAATCGAAACCATCTGACGGACTCTCTCATTTCACAAAAAGCAACAATATACCATCCACCATCTGCAAATATTAAACCATATGGATGTAAAACCCGTTCAGTCGATTCTAACTTATGCGGATTAAAATAACAAACTTTGATTTTATAATTTTCCGCAAGTGAACTTTTTAAAATATCAAACTTTTCCAGATGATTACCTGGTGGAGATTTATGTTTAATTTCAAACAAAAATTTATCCTTTAGTTCATCTAATTCCTGATTAAATTTACCTTTGATACTTTCTTTAATCTTTAAAAATGCACTATTTACATATTTAGTAAAACCAGGCAAATCTACTTGTTGAATTAATTTTTCAGATAAAAGCAATGTGAATATCTCTTCTCTATTAAATATAATTGGTGTGAGAAAAGAATCATTTAATAGAGAATAACCACCGTTTTTACCAATGTGAGTGATAATTGGAATATCCATTTGACTTAATGCATCTATATCACGGTAAATTGTTCTAACATTTACTTCAAAATAATCTGCTAGTTCTTGAGCAGTAACTTTATCTGTTTGATTTAATTTTAAAATAATAGCAAGCAAACGATCTATTTTATTCATTAATACCACCTTTAGACTAAACAAATAATAAAACCACTAAAATAATATTAATTAAACAAAAATGGCTTAAAACTGATTTGTAAACACAGTTAATGCCTGAGGTAAAAGACTTATTTCTAATGGGAAACTAGGTCCCTTTTCCCCATCTATATCACAAAAAAGTTGCTGCTCTTGTTGATCTAAATGTTCAATTAAGAAATAATTATCCTGAAAATATGTTATATTTTCATCATTAGATTGCTCACCTTGAAAGAACCTGGCTAAAGTTGCAGGAAACTTTAAAATACTATTGGATTTTATGCCAATAAAATCGAACAACTCATCATTTACTACTGCATTTCTAGCAATATTTTTAAATCCACCTGCTCCTTTACTATTAAGTATTATAAACATTAAAAAATTATCATCTATGGTTTGTTTACTAGTTGTAATTTGCAGATGCATTGGTTTGAACTTTGGTATCTCCTTGATTCCTTTTAAATAATAAGCAAGCTTTCCAATCATATTTTTGATATCATTATCTGTAGTATAAGAAATATTGGCTAATGCTCCTCCTACACAGACATTGACAAAATACTTCTGATTAACTCTTCCTATATCAATCTTTTTTTTATTGTTTAATAAAATTTTATCAATTGCCTGCTCAATATTGGCTGGCATTTTAAGCTGAGATGCAAAATCATTTGCAGTACCCGCTGGGATAATTCCCAATGGCTTATTAATATCATTATTGATCATAACATTTACCAGTTCATTTACTGAACCATCACCACCAGCAACAATAATCATCTTATATTTTTCTTGATTTAAATCTCTTAGATTTTTACCAAGATCGCCTGCTTCCATGCTGCGATAAATATCTACTATATATCCTTTACGTTGGAATTTAGTTATAAAACTATCAAGATGACCTGGAAAAGATTTATCCCCTGATTTTGGATTATAAATCAAACTCACACACTTCATTAGCCAACACCTCTTCTCTAATTACAACTCCTAGCCTCTATCCACCTGCAATACTTATATTATTTAATTTTATAAATTTAGGACCATAATAATTATTTATTTGCTGCTTCTCTATAGATAAAAGCATATCATTCTTTATTTTATTTATGTTTGCCGAAATAGATCCTCCTGTAACTGGGATTGATTTTTCCCCATCAAAATATCTTCCCAATCTTATCTCTCCCCCAAAGTTACCAGCCAGATGGTCCATTTGAAAATTAGAAAAAACTAGTAATTCTAAATGTGGTTCACTTTTCAATTCTTTTTCAGAATAACTCCCCTCCGCAAAGGATAAATTCTTAATATCACCAGTTGCTTCGATCCCAAGATAATGTGAAAATCGAATATCTCCCCAGAATTGCAGGAGTTTTCCTCCTTCAATTATCTTTTGAGCAGATAACGGAAAACCATCTTTATCAAATGGAACACTATGCGTAGAACCCGAGAGATTAGGATCTAATAAAAGATCTACTTTATCACCTTTGATCTCTTTTCCTTGCATTGACTCACCAATCTCAGCGATTGATACATTTTCATATATCTGCTTAGCATTCGCCTGTACATAAAAATATTCTAATAATTCTTTAACAGAACTTCCAGTTAATATCACTGGAATATCATTTATATTTGGAAGGGATTCTGCTTTTGACCTTTCTCTACTCTGAATTAGCATTTCACGTACTGTATTTATTATTGTATCAAGATCGAATTCAGCTAATGTAATTATTTTAGATAACTCAATTTCTTCTGAGTTTTCCTGCCAATTAGTAATGAAATCAATATCTAATACTCTTTTTTGATAACTATTATCCACTCCTTTAGAATTTATAATTCTTATCTGATGCTCATTTAAGAATAATTCTGCAGAATTTAATCCTCCATTATCAAAATTATCACTCTCAAAAAGAGCTTCACTAATTTGTGATAAAATATCAGCAAAACTATTATCATAAAAATCACTGGCAGGCACATTGTAATCAATTTCAACTGGATCTGCTAAGGGATAATATTTATTTTTGATAAATGAAGCACCAACTGCAGCTTCCTGAATAATTTGTTCTATTTCTTCTCTTTCCATATCAGGTAATAATTCTACATCTGCAGAACCTCTATATTTATGTTCATTATTACTAAAATCATTATAAACAGATATTTTGTATTTTACTACATCTTTTCCTCTATTCATTTCTAACTTATTTTTTATAAAAAATAGTTCACTACTCTTTGTTTTTCTCTCTGTTAATTTCCAGGCATCTATCTCATTAGTTGCATTTAATATTTCAATTATTTTATTTATCATATTATCCCAACCTCGCTTTAGTTTTAATATAGGGACCGCCTGAAGAAACTTTAACTAATTCCTTATAACCCTTTCCACAAGCACCAGAACCCGATAATTTAACTTCTTTTGCAACCATCGAAATATTTTTTAATAAATCTGGTACATAGCCGGTCATTAGAACAGGAGCTACAATATTTCCGGTTAGTTTTCCGTTTTTAATCTCTTTCCCAGAAATCATTACACATTGAATGCCCCAATTCTTAGGGTCTTCCATGCCTGACATTGGGTTTTCTAGAAGGTAACCACTTTCAATAGAAGCAATCATCTCAGCTAGTTCGGCATCACCTGACGCAAAAAATGTATTTGTCATCCTGGAATATGCTTTTCTTTCATAGGATTCACGCTTACCATTTCCTGTCGGTTCAGTCTTCCTCAATAGAGCCGATAAAAGATCAGAAATTCCTTTTTTTAATATTCCATTATCTATTATTTTAGTATTTTGGCCAATAGTGCCTTCATCATCAAATAAATAGGAAGAAACATGATTGGCAGACCTAGCTCCATCATACATGGTAACATTTTTGGAGGCTACATCACGATCTAAATATTCTAGTGCTTTTGCTCTGTTTTTTACAAACATATCTGCTTCCACTCCATGGCCAAATGCCTCATGAGCAATTATACCAGCAGTATCCGGATCACAAATAACATCATATGTACCGGGTTCAGGTGGTTCTGTGCCAATTAAACTCTCTGCTTTTTCAACTACTTCTTGATATGAATTTTCCATCTCATCTAAAAGTTCAGGCCCTTTTAATCCAGAAAATGTCTTATAAAAAAATCTGGTATCATCATCTTTTCTAGCAATTGCTATTAAATAACCCTGGCTCCAAATATATGATTGTTTTAACTCCTTATTATTAGAAATAAATACTTTTGATACTTTAACGTCTTCATATCTGACTCTAAAGTCAACTATTTTTTCTGATAAAGGAAGGGCTTTATCTTTAATCCTATTCATTTTAGATAATTTATCACTTATGGTAATACTATTTGGTAATAATTTAACTTCTCCAAAATATTCTTCAGATATTTCATCTTCATTAACTAAAGGATAATTTATTAATTCAAATTTTTTAGTTATTAATTTTAATTCTTGCTGTGCTTTCTTTTTAACTTCATCAATTATTTGCTCCACTTTATCAGCAATTAAATGGTTGAATGAATATTCAGTATAATTTATTCCATTATAGACTCTAACTACAAAACCTCTTTCATTCCAGTTTGAATCATTAAAACTAGAACCTGATTTTTGTACCAAATATTCTTTTCCCCTTACGTCAGTACCTAAAATTGAGCAATACTTGAATTCCTTAGTCAATTCCTCAATTATATCTTTCATTAAATTATTTTTTTTCTCCAAAAACTTAGATCCTTTAACATTTTGCAAAAACAGCACCCCCATATTAATTTACTTCAATTTAAATTTATTATAATTTCCTAGCACCATCAGCTGGATTACTAACATAAATATCTGGTTTAATACCAGTCTTTTTCTGATAATTTTCACAAATTTGGCTAATAAAATTATCTACATCGACCTGGCGAACTAAATTAACAGTACACCCACCAAAACCGGCGCCAGTCATGCGAGCTCCTTTAACTCCTTCTTCAGCCATAGCAAGCTCAACTAGTAAGTCTAACTCTGCACAACTCACCGCAAAATCATCCCTAAGACTTAAATGAGAAGCAAGCATTAGTTCACCCAATCTATCCATATTATTACTAATAAGAGCCTTGCGACTTTCTAGAACCCGATCATTTTCAGTAATTATATGTCTAGCTCTTTTATAAACATTTTCTGTAAGGTTATCCTTATATTCAGCTAACATTTCTTGATTAACATCCCTTAAAGCAGATATTTTTTTCCCTATTTTATTGTTGAAATAGGCTACTGCTTGATTACATTCTTCACGGCGCTTGTTATATTTTGAATCAACTAAACCTCTTTTTACTTTTGAGTTGCAAATAACTACTTTATAATTATCATTTTCAAAAGGAATTAACTCATATTTTTTGGTGCGGCAATCAATCAAAAGAGCATGATTTTTCTTACCTAATCGGGAAATATATTGATCCATAATTCCACACTGCACACCTACAAAATTATTTTCCGCTCGCTGGGCAAGCAAAGCTAATTCTATTGGCTCAAAATCAACCTGATTGAGGGTACTCATCATCAACGCTGCCACAACCTCCAGAGCAGCTGAAGAGCTCAAACCGGCACCCTGAGGAACATTGCCAGTAAACATTAAATTTACTCCTTGTATCTTCTTACCCATTTTCATTAGTTCATCCATGATACCCATAATATAATTGGCCCACATATTATCTTTATCAAATGACAGTTCTCCAAGTTTAAATTCTAACTGCTGTTTGTAATCCCATGCATAAGCCTTTATTTTCTCGTCAGATCTTAATTGTCCCAGCATGATGATTTCTTTTTCTATCGCCATTGGCAACACAAAACCATCATTATAATCTGTATGTTCACCAATTAAATTCACTCTTCCTGGAGCAAGAAAAGTTCCACTTTCTAAGCCTGTATTTTTAAAAGTTTCATAAAATTTTCTCCAGAGCATTTGAATATCCATTATTTCACCTCTTTTTATAGATCAAGAACTGGTTTAACATTTCTCAATTCAGCAGCTTTTTCTTCTGCCATAGAACCATTTATAAAAGTTCCTGCGCCTGCTTCACTGCCTGCAAGATATTTTAATTTTTTCTCTGTTCGGTAAGGTGGATAAAATTCAATATGAAAGTGAGAATATTGTTCTCCCTCGCCATTAGTTGGTTGTTGGTTAATTGACATAATATAGGGAAAAACAAATCCAAAAAGATTATCATATTTCATCAATACGATTTTTAAAATTCTAGCCAAATCTTCTTCTACTTTGGCATTGAATTCATTAAAAGAAGGTAAGTGGTTATTTGCAAAAATATTTATTTCATATGTATGTTTAGCAAAAAACGGTACGAAAGCTGTAAAAGAATCATTTCTGGCTACAATTCTTGAGCCATCAGACAATTCTTCTTTTAATACATCACAAAATAGACAACTATCACTTTTTGCAAAGTGTTCTTTACTTGATTCCAGTTTGGTCTTTACAAATGGAGGAATAAAAGGATATGCATAAATTTGTCCATGCGGGTGGTCTAATGTCACCCCAACCTCTTCACCTTTATTTTCAAATATATAAACATAATCTATAAAATCTTTTGCCCCTAGTTCTCGGTATCTATCCTGCCAAACTTTTACTAATTTTAAAAACCTACTCAGTGGTTTTTTTGACATTACACCTCCATGATCAGATGTAAATAAAACAACTTCACAAATACCCTTAGCCTCATCTACTCGATAAAGCTCAGAACCTTTTACAACGGGTGCAGGCGGTTTTGCCTGTAAGGAAGGAAACTTATTTTCGAAAACCACTAAATCATAGTCATTTGCTGGAACTTCAGTCGGAAAGCCTTCTTCTTCAGTCGGACAGAGCGGACAGTAATTTTTTGGTGGTTTAAAAGTTCTATTTTGACGATGTGTGGCAGTAATAACCCATTCTTTCATAATTGGATTCCATCTTAATTCAGACATTTAGGAAGAAGCCTCCTTATTTTTTGCTACTTCTTTTCCCGTATAATCTTTTTTATCTATTTTATCAGCACCAGAGAAAGTATAATAAATTAGTTGACGACCATCTTCTTTTTGGATAGTCTCTTTATCCATTTTCACTAAAACCACCCTTTCTATGCCATTGCCAGGCTGAACTGATAATTTTTTCTAATTCAGGATATTTAGGTTCCCAGTGAAGCTCTTCCTTTATCTTTACAGAACTTGCAATTAATACTGCTGGATCACCTGCTCTTCTATCAGCTATTTTTGCTTCAATAGGTAGGCCAGTTACCTCCCTAGCTGTTTCTATAACTTCTTTTACTGAATAACCTTCTCCATTACCAAGATTATAAATAGCCTTTTCTTTGCCTTGCTGAAGCGCTTTTAAAGCTAATCCATGTGCTGAAGCTAAGTCACTGACATGAATATAATCCCTTACACAACTTCCATCTGCAGTCGCATAATCATCACCAAAAATTGCCAGATTATCTCTCTGACCAAGCGCTTTCTGCAATACAATTGGAATCAAATGTGTTTCAGGATTATGGGCTTCACCAATTTTTCCGGATAGATCAGCTCCAGCAGCATTGAAATATCTTAATGAAACATATTTAAGTCCATGAATTTGATGGTAACGATGCATGATTTTTTCAAAAAATAATTTACTATCACCATAAGTATTAGTAGGACGAGTGGGATGATCTTCAGCAATAGGTACTTTCTCGGGTTCACCATAAACTGCTGCTGTAGAGGAAAATACCAACTTATCTACCCCACAATCTTGCATGGCTGCTAGGAGATTTAAACCATTACAAACATTATTACGGTAATATTTTTCTGGATTTTGCATAGATTCTCCCACCAGGCTGTCTGCTGCGAGATGAATTACTCCTTCAATTTTTTTAGTCTGTATAATATTTTTTAATTCCTGAATGTTATTAAGATCACCCTTAATAAATTCTCCTCCAACAACGGCCTCTCTATGTCCTTTGCTCAGATTATCTAGTGTGATGACATGATTATTATCTTCTAATAACATCTTCACAATATGACTGCCAATATAGCCTGCTCCACCTGTTACCAAAACATTCATTATCCCACTCCTTATAATATAAATATCTCATCTATTTCTCGCATTAGTTGCTGATATAAACTCTTTTACCAGTTTCTGCAGATTTTGCTAAAGCATCCATGACAATTCTGTTGGCCAAAGCGTCATCCTTGACCGCTAACGGTGCCTCCATTCTCTCATTAAGCACTGCTTTACTGAATTCTTCTATCTGTAGTTGATATTGTTCCGCTCCTGCTACTTTTATTTCTTTGCTAGCATCTTCTTTTACTAGATAAAAAGATCTATCTTCTTCTCCTTGCCAAGAAAAAAAATCGGGTATAATAATTTGGCCTTTTGTTCCATTAACTTCAACACCTCGACTAGCATAAGTACCCATACTATAAAATATATTGGCCATTAAACCATCAGGAAACTCTAAAACACCAATACCAGTATTATCAACCCCTGTACCTGACCGTTCCTGCCAGCTATTATAAACTGCCACTGGTTCAGCGCCTGCCAAATAACGGGATAAATTTACCGCATAACAACCAATATCATTTAATGCTCCTCCGCCAAGTTCCTTACTGAACCTAATATCTCCCGCAGGTCGACTACTATTAAATGAAAAACTAGCGCTAATCCGCTTTATCTTCCCTAATGAACCTTGACTAACATATTTTTTTACAGCTTTAGTTAAAGGATGGAAACGATACATAAATGCTTCCATAAGTATCTTATTATAATTTTCAGCTACTTTGATCATCTCTAAAACATCTTTTTCATTTGTTGCAAGTGGTTTTTCACATAGAACGTGTTTACCAGCTTGCAACGCTTTTAGTGTCCATTCTTTATGTAAAGCATTTGGTAATGGCAGATAAACAGCGTCAATATCCGGATCATTTAATAAGTCATTATAACTTCCATAACTTTTTGGAATAGAATATTCTTTTGCGAAATCGTTCGCTTTAGCCAAACTTCTACTAGCAATGGCGTGCAAATCACTATTTCCAGCAGCTATTATAGCTGGAACTACTGCTTTCTTCGCGATCCCAGCACAACTAATAATACCCCATTTAACTTTTGCCATTATAAATCCTCTCCTTTTATAATCTTATCTACCATTTTTTGATCTGGTAAAGAAGCAATTGCACCTTTGCCAGTAGTTGCTATACCACCAGCTACATTAGCATATTTCACCATGGACACTAACTTTTCCTGTGAAATATCTTCTCCTAATTTCACGTCATTTTTAATAAATTGAGTAAGAATAGCAGCCGCAAAGGCATCACCTGCCCCAGTAGTATCCTCAACTTTAACTTCAATAGCTGGTTGATGGCCCTGATAATTATTGCTAAAATAATATGTACCTTCTTTACCTGCTGTTATGAATATATATGGTATCTTATATTTACTAAGTTTTTCAATGCCATTACCAATATCCTTTTCTTTAGTAATAAACTCTAATTCATCTTCAGATATTTTTAAAATATCAGCAGTTTCTAAACCTTGTTTAATAGTTCTTCTAGCAGTTTCCTTGTCTGACCAGAGCGGTAACCGCAAATTAGGATCATAGGATATTAACAGACCATTGTCTCTTGCCATCTTAACCATTTTAAAAGTAGTGGTTTTTACTGGTTCATCAATTAGACTAATTGAGCCATGATGAAATATTTTTGCAGAAAGTAATGCTTTTTGATCAACTTCTTCCCAAATATATAACATATCTGCACTAGGATTTCTGTAAAAAGTAAAATCACGCTCTCCATTTTCCGCTAGAGTTACAAAGGCAAGAGCAGTATGAGCTACATCCGTTTTCACTATATAATCTGTAACTACCCTATTTTCAGCTAAAGTATCGACTAGCAAATCGCCAAAAGGGTCGTCTCCAACTTTACCAAAAAAAGCTGATTTAGCACCTAATTTAGCAGCACCTACTGCGACATTAGCTGGTGCTCCACCTGGCATTCTATAGAATCCCTTGTTCTGCTTTAAAGGTACACCTTTTTGCATTGGTATAAAATCTATTAACATTTCACCCATCGTAATTAAATCAATATTCATCAAATTCACCTCAGATATATTTTACCATTTTGCAAACAAATATTCAATTCAGATAAAATTAAAGATCATGTCAAGTTACTTTTTAATTTGTAGAAGACTCCCTTTTTAACTAAGAGACTAATTCTACACTAACATAAAAAACCTCTCTTTAATAATTATTAAAAAGAGGTTAATTACTGCTATGGTTAATCTTTATTTCGTTTATAAATAACTTTTGAGATTATAACACTAATTTCAAATAAAACAAGCATTGGCGCAGCTAATAAAGCCTGTGATATCACATCTGGTGGAGATAGAAACGCTGCCAATATGAAAATAAATAATATAATAACTTTTCGATATTTCTTTAAAGTTTCTGGGGTTATTAATCTTAACTTAGTAAGTAAAACTACTAAAATAGGAAGCTCAAAGACAAGCCCAAAAGATAGTAGAATTGAATTAATAAAGCTTATATAACTACCAAAGGAAAAGCGAGGCTCAATCTCAGGTATTTTAAGCTTAATAAAAAAGTCGATTGTAATGGGGATTATCACTTTATAAGCAAAAAATCCTCCCAACAGAAAAAGAAAAAATCCAGCTAAAAGAGAAAATACTAAATATATTTTCTCTTTTTTTACTAGACCAGGTCTTACAAATAACCAGACCTGTAAAAATATCAATGGTGATGTAACAATTGCACTGACTATTATTGATATTTTCAGATAAGCTAAAAATAATTCAGGTGGAGTTAAGTAAATAAAATCTATCTCTCTGACTGGTTCTAATAATATAGCAATTATTTTATCAATATTATAATAACCAACAATCGTACCGGCCAACAATAATATTATTATAATAAATAATCTTTTTCTTAATTCTGCCAGATGTTCCACTGGTGTCAACATGTTATCATCCACAATAATTCATCTCCTGTGATTCTACTATACTACGTATCTTGCTATCTATTTCTGCTTTTTATCTTCAAGTTCAAGTTCTTCTGAAACATCTACTTCATCAGAAATCTTATTGGCATGATTTTTAAATTCTTTAATAGCTTTACCAAAAGCCTTACCTACATCAGGTAGTTTAGATGGACCAAACACCACTAAAGCAATGACAAGTATTAAAACTAATTCCATAGGACCTAATCTTCCTAACATTACAATTCCTCCTTTTAAAGTAATAATCTCCAAATTTTTTAATGATCAGTAATTCGAACTGAGTGACTATAGACAATTGGACTACTGCTAACTGCCCTTCCAACTATAGTAATACCGGCATTTTCAGCAATTTCAAGAGCTAAATCACTAGGTATACTTCGCGATACAACAACTGGTACACGCGCACTGACAGCCTTTAATAGCATATCAGATGATAATCTGCCAGTTGTTAATATTGCAGTCTTTCTAAGATCTATACCAGCCATTAATCCTGCACCAACTATTTTATCCACCGCATTATGTCTACCTATATCTTCTCTTTGCAATAATTTATCTTGCTGATTAATCATCGCTGCACAGTGAACACCACCTGTTTTCTGATAGAGCTCTGCTTCAGCAAACATATTTTTTGTCATCTCATGTAAATATAGAAGACTAAAATTAAAACCTGGCTCTGGTTCAATAAAAGGAAGCTGTTGCATCTTCTTTTCCCTGATACTCCCACTCCCACATCCACTAGCCAATACATCAATTAAATTATACTCTTTTTCAGCTAGATCATTGTTAGTCATGACACTAATTACATCACGATCATCACAACTACGAAGAACAAGGATATCATTAATTCCACTTATCAAGTTGCGATTATAAAGATAACCTAGTGCCAATTCTTTTAACGAGTTTGGTGTACACATAAATGTGACTAATTCTTTATCATTGACAATCATTTTTATTGGTTTTTCTTCACATATATTTAGTTTTCTATCTGGCACCAGTTTAACCTCCTTTAGGGAACTTCTTTTCTAATTACCTCTATCCATTCTGTTAAAGCAATTGCGTGTTCTTCTTCTAAAAATTCGTCAGAATAAAGATAAGGAACACCATTTGAAGCTTCAGTAATTTTTATATCTTGATATTCTTCTTTCTCTTTCATTTCTTCTAATACACTTTTAAAAATTTCTTCCGATATATTATATGGTGTTTTATAAAATGTACGACAATCTGAAGGTCTGGGATAAATTCTAGAATTTTCTCTAACTGTTTCAGCTATTAATTTTAAAAGATCCTTATCTTCAACTCGAGCCAAAGTTCTTGCATAACTTTCAGACATAGAATCATCAGAGAAGAAATATCTGGTCCGTCCTTTTAAAATCTGTATATCAGAAAATTTATCTTCATTTTTAAATTCAGCAATTACCTTTAATATTTCTTCATCTGTTAACTCATATTTTTCGTCTTTAAACTCAGCTAGTACAGTAATTTTCACATTCTTTGAATTTTCTCTGATAAGATTAGCTAACTTTTCTGAAATATCTATCTTTTCTTTTTCTTTCATCTACTTTCACATCCTTAAAGAAAGGGGTGAGGTCAATCAGAATTAGCTGAAAGACCTCACTAATCACCAACATCCAAACATCTCTTCAATTATTTATTAACTATTAGGTAATAAACCCTTCTTGCCTAAAGTAAGGGCTACATCTTTCATACCCAATCTAACAAGGGTATCATATGTAGGCGCTCCTGTTTTTGGATCCCAGCCAAATTCTTCATAAAGCATGGTTTTGGCTTTTTCCATATCAGCTCGATCCATCTTAATAGTACCTGGACTAAATGCCGCTTTATCAGGATCCATATCAAATACCCAATCTACAATAACATCATGTTCATTTCTCATATCTACTGTTTCCATTTGTTTAACAGTCATAGCTCTATGGAGAGTAATAATTCTTTCTCCCATTAAATCTAATTCTTCTTCAGATACTTCCATACCTGTTGATAGACTAAAATATTGAGCTTCAATAGAAGTATCTCCACGATAATTTCTTTCTTTAAGTGGAGAAGTAGCCATTGGGAACATCCAGTTACAGACTGTCATTGAATCATGTAAGGCATTACGAACTAAACTCCACTTAGTAAATTTAACCTTAGCTTCATTGATAGGTGTGTAATTTGCTGGAACATCGATAGCATCTTCAGAACCCCATAATTCAGCTGCAATTTCTTTTTGCAGTTTTGTTGGTAATCCACTACCAATAAAGTTCTGATGTGAATGACACATTGGATCACGGTTAAAGATGATATTAATTAAAGCCCCAACTTGACCATTTGACTCATTTGCATGATGAATTGGATAACCCATTGGTGACCATAGTTTATTATGTCGGTCATTCCAATAATCTTCACCAAAATTCCATCTTTCAGCAATTAATGCAGCTCCATCTGCCAGGTGGCTTAGTTCTCCTTCTTTAAAAGTCATTCTTCTATAGAAATCAATCAAAAATTCTGGATCTCCATTTTCAAGCTTATCCCAAGGAATACTTTCATATTCTTCAGTAGGTAGTACTTCTTCTAGTATACCGTTATGATAAGCATATTTCAAGTCTCTACCTAACTGACCATAGTTACACCATAAGCCATAATCATCCGCTAACTGTGCTCCCAGAGTCTTAGCCAAGAATGCCTGCTTTTCAGTCATATTCTCCATTACATACCAATGACTAAAGAAACCCATACATGTATTTGCAACATAAGGTGATCTATCGTATTTTTCTAATTCAGGAACCTCTACATGAGAATGACATCTTACTGGACATGACTGACAACCACCCATTCTCACAGTATAATCTTCACCAATAGCACCTAAATCTTTAATGGCTTTCATAGTTCTATAACCAATCCTATGGGTATCATAAGGGTCACAGATACCTGTTTCAATCTCTTGATCAGCAGCACCCCAATATAAACCTTCCTGAGCAGTCCAACGACTGGCAGGATCATGGAATTCAGCCCAAGGCTGTGGTGTACTTGGCACTACATGCTGATTATTAGCACCAATAATAGACATTACATGATCATTAAGTTTTATCCAATCTTTTTTGTTAGCATCATATTTTACTGATTTTGTACCAATGATACCGATTGCTTTTATATTTTTAGAACCCATAACACCACCATGGCCACCTGCAGAGTGATTTCCATTAGTCATTATTGTGGAAAGATGAACCATATTTTCACCCGCTTGACCAATTGCAGCTACCTGAGCTTCTTTACCCATTATGGCATTTATTTCGGCAGTTGTATCAAAAATACCCTTACCCCATAATTTTCTTGCACTTTCCAGTGTTACTTTATCATCTTCAATTCTTAACCATACAGGACTTGGTGATTTACCTTCAATAATAATTGCATCCCAACCAGCATATTTTAGTTCAGGAGAGAAATGACCACCCATATGACCATCACTAATCAAATTATATGGATTAGATGGTAAGAGTGATGTTATATTAGTTCTTGCTGTACAGGGGACTCCTGTACCAGTAACTGGTCCTGCTCCAAATATAATTTTATTTTCTTCATCAAATGCCTTTACTCCTGCAGGCACCTCATCAAACATGACCTTATATCCAATTCCCATACCGCCAATATAATCAATATAATCAGTAGTATTTTCTTCTGTAATTGAACCATTAGACAAATTAACTCTTAATATTTTACCAGCCCAGCCTTTATATTTTGGCATATTTAGTACCTCCTATCTTTCCCAATCATTTAATTATTTTCGATTAATTGTTCTCGCTTAAGTAATGCAAGTTCTACATCTTTCCAGGAAACAAATTTAATTGAACCTGTAGGACATCCTTTAGCACAAGATGGTTTTCCCTCACAAAGTGTACATTTTGTTGATTTACCAACTTCAGGATCTACTACTGGAATATCATATGGACAAGCAACGGCACATCTACCACAGCCCACACATTTCTTTTTATTAATAACACGAGCTCCCGTCTTAGGGTCAGCACTGATTGCATCCATTGGACAGACATTTACACAACGAGCTGATTCACATTGCCTGCATGTTTCTGCAATAATAGTAAAATCACCAAATTGACCTTCATCATATCTGTATCCAAGAGCCGGACCATTAAGTCCAAAGTTATAATTTTGACCAACTTTAACTCTTGCTATGTATGGATGAGCCTTACCATCATTAAATGCAGTACAATTTGTCTCACACCTACGGCAACCTGTACATTTCACAGGGTCAGATATTACTATTCCATCTGCCAGGGCAATCCCCTTTGCCTCGGCTGAATCAGTAAATAGACTTAATATTGAAATGGAAACTGCTGCCCCAACTACTCCTTTACCGCTCTGTTTAAGAAAATCGCGGCGACTTGTGCGGCGTTCTAAAAAATTTTTCTTTTTTTCCTCTGACATTAGACAACCTCCTCGTTTTTGTGAAATAAGGAACTTAAGTTTGTTATAAAAATAACAAACTTTGAAATTATTAAGCCTCCCTTCGCTTAAAATAGCCTCTATATAGAAAAAGCTTTCCCAGAAGGAAAGCAATTTCGCTGTGAAAAGTTTCCCTTGAAAACAGGAACTCCTTTCCACAACGGGAGGCACTTCCGTTTCCAGAAATACCCTAACGGCTAGGCAACCTTAGTTTATCCGTAGGTTAAAAAGCTCGGAGTAAATATCCAATTATTTAATAATCAATCTAACTAACTAAAATGTTCGTTATATTTTTCACATTAATAATATCATATCAAATTTAACGTGTCAATTATTTTTGTGATTATCTTGTGATTTTTCCAAAAAAAAGACAGCCGTTTTGGCTGCCTAAAAATGCTTAGCTCTATCTCCGCCTATTAAACGCGCTCTTATACGTGCTGCTGAAAGATGAGCTAATCCTATCTCTTTAATTGATAACCTTACAGGTACAACAATTTCTTTAAGATGCATACCGATAAATGTATCTCCGATATCAATTCCAACATGACCTTTTATTCTCTCAACCATTACTGGTTCTTGATAGTTATTATATGCCGCTGTCGCAAATGCTCCACCTGCATTGCGATGAGGAATTACATTAACCTCATCCAAATTATATTTTACAGCACAGTTTTTTTCTATAACTAAAGCTCTATTTATATGTTCACACCCCTGTACTGCTAGAAAAATATTTTTATTCTTCAGGACAGACATGACAGCTTTAATTACAGTATCTCCAATTATTAAACTAGTTTCTGTGCCAATTCTTTCTCCTTGTATTTCACTACTACTACCACCAATAACAAATATTTGGCCTGTTTTAATATTGCTAAGTTCTAATAATTCTTGTGTTGCAGTAATAACCTTATCTTCTATTATATTAAGTTCCATAATACTACTCCTTTATTTTTAGGTTAAGAAATAAATCCAACCAGTAAATATAACACGGTAGCAATAGCACCATTTAATAAGGCATAAGGTAACTGGGTACTAACATGGTCAATATGATCAGATGCTGAAGCCATTGAAGATAAAATAGTCGTATCAGAAATTGGAGAACTATGATCACCCATAATACCACCAGAAATTACAGCAGCAACTGTTGCATAAAGGTTTGCATTCATTGCTACAGCCATTTGAATTCCAATTGGCATCATAATACCAAATGTACCCCAACTAGTACCGGTTGAAAAAGCCATTAATGAAGATAAAATAAATATAATCGCAGGTCCAAAGACACCACTAACCTTACCTTCTACTAAACTGGCCATAAATGCACCTGTATCAAGGGCACTAATCACATTCCCAATTGCAAAAGCAGTTATTAAAAGAATTGCAACTGGTACAATAGCGCCAATTCCCTGATATACATATTTAATATATTCATCTAAGGACATAATTCCCTTCGCAATATATAATACCCCGGCAAATGTTATTGCCGTTAAAACAGCCCAAAAAACTGAAGTAGAACCAGATCCGTTTAACATATTTCCATTACCCGTAATAAACAAACTAACAGGCATCATACCTATTAAAACAATGATTGGTAATAACATATTCCACATATTAGGCTCAACACCCTCTATTGGTGGAGTGGCAGTTGCTTCCTCCGAAACCATCGGTGTCGCACCATCTCTTAATAGTTTTCCTGTTTTACGAGCTCTTTCTTCCGCTCTTTTCATTGGTCCCCAGTCATTATCTGTCATAATATAGTAACCAACTGCTAATACTGCAATTATGCTATAAAATTGATAAGGAATAGATTTCAATAAAATATTAACAGCATTACCTTCTATAACACCTTCTGAAATTTGAACACCTATAACACCCATTAACAATGCACCCCAACCATTTAATGGAATGAGAGCACAGACTGGAGCTGAAGTTGAATCACAAACATAAGCTAATTTTTCTCTAGATACATTATATTTATCTGTTAATGGTCTAGCCACTGTTCCTGAAACAAGAATTGTAATTGATGATTCAATAAAAATAACTAACCCAGTAAAATATGCTAATAATAAAGCCCCTCTTTTACTTTTCACCACCTGTTTCTTCTTCGTTAAGTAATCAGTAAATCCCTGCACACCACCAGAGGCAGAGATTACAGTAATTATTCCACCTACTAGAAATGAAAAAATAATAGTTTTCGTAATCCATCCTTCTGAAAACACAGCTACAATATCATTTAATGAGCCATTTAGAGCTGGGAAAAAAGTCCAGCTATTTAAAATTAATTCACCTGTAAAAATGCCTAAAAATAATGATATAAATACCTGCTTTGACCAAATAGCAAGCGCTATCGCAATTAATGGTGGTAATAAACTCAAATATCCATATTCCATAAAAATAGACCTCCTTTTTTATTTATATATTATTATACCATGTATATTCTGTTATTAAAAATATTTATAGCTAACAGATCTATTAATGTATCATAATTAACAAATTTATTACTATTATGAGCATATGATTATATTAAATTAACTTTTTATTAAATTTTTTTCTAAATTTAGCCAGCTTTGGAGCGATCACGACCTGGCAATAAGGTTGTGACCGATGCTTATTATAATAATCTTTATGATAAGCTGCGGCTGGATAAAATTTTTCTAATTCAACTAATTCTGTAACGATTGGATCATCCCAAACTGATTTTTTTTCAAAATCGTTAATTACCAATCCTGCTATTTCTTTTTGTTTTTGATTATGATAAAAAATTACTGACCGATACTGGGTACCAATATCTGCCCCTTGCCGATTTAATGTTGTTGGATCATGCATTGTAAAAAACACTTCTAACAATTCACGATAGCTAATTATCTTTGCATCAAACTTGATTTGAATAGCTTCAGCATGTCCTGTGTTACCACTCGCAACTTGCTCATAACTCGGATTTTTAACTTTACCGCCAGTATAACCAGGCAATACAGAATTAACTCCCTTTAATTCTTTGAAAAATGGCTCCAGACACCAAAAACAACCACCAGCTAATGTTGCTATTTCATCTTTATTTATATTATCCAACATTTCCACCTCACAATTTAAGTTTCTCTTTTTCTATATTGTATTGATAGTATGAAAAAATTTCAGTATACAGTTTACATATTTTGTTATCAAATAAAAATTAGTCATATCTTAGTATAGTGAAAGTTTGTCTACTTTAAATAGTCTCCTATATATTGAAAATTTAATACTTATCAAGTATAATAGTAACAGAATAATTTAAAAAGGAGGTAAAAAAATGAAAAAATTATTATTTTTAACCCTGGTCTTTGTTTTACTCTTTTCACTGGGAACAGCTGCACAAGAGGCAAAACTTGGTGTTGATTTTGGTCAATTTGAATATGAGAATACTGATATTGATCTTTTCAACTTCAGTTACTACAACCAAGATCTTGGCCAGTATGCATTTGAAGGTAATCTGTCGATAGGTGATGAAAAAGCTCTAGAAGATTTTCGCAATATTAATCTATCAGTTTATCGTAAGCTTAAAGTTGATAATGTAGATTTCAAGGCGGGTCTTGGTCTAAAAAGTCTAAGCTTTAATGATAATAGTGGCTATGCTATACCACTTGTGGCAAGACTGGATGCAAAAGCTGCTAAAGATATGTACTTAACTGGTAAATTTGGCCTTAATATTTTGGGAGATTTTGAAGATGAAGATTTTGATGGATATAATGTTGAAGTTAGTCTAAGCAAAAAATTCAATTCTGATTTTTCTGCTAAGATTGGTTACAGACTGGAAAGACATGATTATGGTACCGAAAATGATCTAGGAGGTTTCTTCCTAGGCGGAGAAATGAACTTTTAAGAATATAGATAGATAGCAAATTATTAAAGCAGTCCCATCTGGGGCTGCTTTTTCACTTTTTCATATCTTCTGTTTTTTCACAATGACTAAATATTTCACATATATTATATTTAGTTAGTAGGATAAAACGGAGGGATTAAATGTTTGAAAAATACATATTACTTACTACAATTGCTTTTTTATGTGAAACTATAGATTCGTCATTAGGAATGGGGTATGGAACTTTACTAACCCCTCTATTATTTTTAATGGGTTATTCGCCCCTAGAAGTAGTACCATTTATCTTATTATCAGAGTTCCTATCTGGCTCCCTTTCAGCTTTTTTACATCATAAACATGGTAATGTCAATTTAGAAAAAGGAAGCCATAGTAGGAAAGTTGCTCTTTTACTAGGCTTCTGTAGTTGTATCGGAACTACCGTTGCAGTCTTTTTTAGCCTGCAACTTAAACCTATCTACATTAAAGCTTATATTGGTCTTTTATTAATTATAGTCGGAATCATAGGTTATTTAAAAATTGGCAACAAAAATCAATTTTCCTGGCGAAAAATTACGTTAATAGGTATTATTGCATCTTTCAACAAAGGAATTAGTGGTGGTGGATACGGACCCCTAATCACAGGCGGTCAAATTATTTCAGGCGTAAATGAAAAAAGTGCAATAGGGATTACTTCACTAGCAGAAAGCTTAACCTGTTTGATAGGTATTTCACTCTATTACTTAATTGGTAACTTTACATTCAATCCTTTGCTTGGATTAGCCTTAATCAGTGGAGCCTTATTATCTGTACCTATCTCAGTCAGAATTATAAAATTAATTAACTTAAAATTATTAAGAAAAATTTTAACATCATCTATTACTACACTGGGTATTTTTACATTAATGAAAGCATTCAACTACTATTTTGAGTTACCAACAGGTTCTTTAATAATAATCACCTTAACTCTGGCCTTCCCTCTCTATTACCGGCCTTTACCCAATAGCAAAAATAATCTTCCAAAAGATCAATCAGTTTAAATAATGCAAGACCTAATAAACTAAGGGCCACAATACCACTAAACATCTCTACATAATTAACCATACTCCAACTATTCATGATAAAATAACCGATCCCAAACTTAGCAGCAAAATTTTCAGTATAAAATAATACTGCAATACTAGTTCCCACAGTAATTCTTAAAGCAGTTAAAATGTTTGGTAATATTGCAGGGAAAACTAAATGCTGATAAATTTGTATCCCCGATAATCCTAGAGAAGAAGCAGAATAAAAATACTCCTGACTAATAGCTTTAACACTATCACGGGTAGTAACTATTATTTGAAAAACCACTATAACAGTTATTAAAATAATTTTTGAACTATTGCCCAGACCAAATAATAGCATAAAGACTGGCAAAAATGCTATCTTGGGAACCGGATAAAGTAAATATACCACTGGAGAAATAATTAAATCTAGTTTATTATTCATGCCTATCAATAATCCTAAACCTACCCCCAAAAAAAGCGAAATAATAATCGCAACTAAAATTCTCAATAAACTCATAAATAAATGGGGTAAAATTATCGGATAAAATATATTTATAAAATTTAATGCTACTACATGAGGAGCAGGAATAATATTAGACCCAATTAATTGGTGACTTATTAACCAAGAAAAAAATATAATCATTACTCCCCATAATGTATTGAACTTTTTAATCACAATAAATCATCCTCAGCCATTAACCTTCTTAATTGACGTGAAATTTTAAAAAATTCTTCTCTATTTCTTAAATCTGGTTCCCCAAAATAAGGGTTGTCAAGCCAATGAGTAAATTTACCGTTTTTCATTATAGCAATTTTTTGTCCTAAAAAAACAGCTTCTTCAATATTATGAGTTACAATCACAAAAGACAAGTTATCCCTATTATGTATCCTCAAAATTAAATTCTGCATCTCTTCTCTTGTCAATGTGTCGAGTGCAGAAAAAGGCTCGTCCATTAATAATAAATCAGGAGATAGAACTAATGTCCTAGCTATAGCTACCCGTTGGCGTTGACCACCACTTAATTCAATCGGAAATTTTTCTAAATGATCTTCTATATTTAGTCGACTAGAAACAGCCTTAACTTTCTGTTCAATCATTTTTCTATCAGTATGGCGAGCTAACAAACCTAGTTCTATATTATGATAAACATTTTTCCAGGGAAAAAGTCCGTAATTTTGTAAAATTACGCCTGACTTAGGCCTAATTCCTACTAATTTATTATCATTTATTTTAATAGTTCCTTCTTTAACAGGCATTAACCCGGCCAATAGATATAGGAGCGTTGTTTTTCCACAACCAGAAGGACCAATTATAGAACAACTTTCCCCAGAATCGATCCTAAAACTGATATTTTTAACTACTTTTTCTTTCTGATAAGAAAAATTGACTGAATCGACTTCTAACATTACTCACTATACTTCCTTTCAATCACTTCATTATAATTAACATTTATATCTTCTTCCTGTACTTCTTCAACCCATTTTATAACATAATTAAGATATGCCTGAGAAGGTACCCTAGCCAGATGATAATCTGGAAGTTCAATTAAATTTTCAATAGCTGGATTTAAATTTAACTTTTCTATTAATACTTCCCGAGCTAAGTTATCATTAGACTGAATCTCTCTAACAGCTCTGTTATAAGCCCTATGGAAACTAGCGATAGCTGCTGATTTATTTGCAAGTGCTTTCTCTGTAAAAATCATTGCTTCAGGCGTATAGTCATACTTATTTTCATATACTCTTTTTTCTAAACCAGCTAATTCTCCCATGGAGGCCATTGGTTCAGGTATAATTGCCATATCCATTTTCCCGGCTTTAATCATCTCTAATCTGGCTGGAATAGCAGGAATATAAATTTTATTCATAACATATTCTCCACTTAGAAATTGCTCAGAAAGGAAATTCGTAACACTCACTTCCATCATACCAATATTTATTCGCTCTTTTTCCTCAAAACCTTTTCTTACGAGAAAAGGAAAACTACCATCTGTACTTGTTGTAATCTTGACTGGAAAACCATTATTAACATTATTTACAAATGCAACTAAATCAGTCATTGCTCCATCTAATGTTCCAGTCTGTAGGGCACTCTGCCGGTTGACTGCATTAGTATAAATATCGATTTCCATATTTAAACCTTCTTCTGTATAATAGCCAAGCTTATCAGCAACTAAGATTGGAGCAGAATCAACAGCCGGCATAATTCCAATTTTTAAGGTCTGGCTTTCATTTGCAGCAATTGACCCAAATGAAAAAGTAATCAATAGTGAAAAAACTAACAATCCCAAATAAAACATCTTTAAACTTTTCTGCATAATTTGACATCTCCTCTTGTATCTTTATTGAGTAAACCCTTTTAGCGCCTTACCAGACAAATAATCAAATTTCTTGCCTTGATATGTTTCTCTTTTCTTCATCTCGGCAAGAATTTTATTTTGTATTTTTGTCCAATGGAGATCCCAGTTCTCAAATAATGTTTCTTTTCCTGGGGCTCTACCAAGTAATCTTTGCACTGCTATAGATGGATCAAGATTTTCTAAAAATAGAATAATTCGTTCAATATAATCATCCAGAGAAGTAATTTCTAACTCACCTTCAGCATATTTTTTTCCAAAAAGAGAATTTTCTCTGATATAAAGGGCATGTAATTTAACAGTATCAACACCAAGAGCAGATAATATTCTGGCATTTTCTCTGACATCCAATAAATTATCACCTGGTAAATTAGGTATTAAATGCACCGATACTTCTAAATCATATTTTTTAGCCATCAATACTGCATCAATAAATTCTGCTAAAGTATGACCCCGCTGCACTTCTTCTAAAGTATGATAATTAACTGTTTGTAATCCAATTTCTAAACCAAGTTCAACCAGAGGATTTTTATCTTCAATCTCTGCTAAAACTCCCTCCAAATATTCTTCATTAATACAATCAGGTCTTGTAGAAAGATTAATGGCTACAATATCATCAACCTGGACAGCCTCAGCAATAAATTTTCTCAGATGAGTTAAAGGAAGATAGGTGTTTGTGAAATTTTGAAAATATGCAATAAATTTTTCTGCATTAAACCTATCTCCCATATACTCTTTATTTTCTAATAACTGATTTTCAACAGAAATTGCATCAGATAAAATTTCAAAGCCTGCTGCTTTTTCTCCACAAAAGGCACAGCCATTTTTTCCTAAATTACCATCCCGATTGGGACATGTTACAGGCAAGTTGATAGGTAACTTATAAGTTTTAGCACCATATTTTTTAATCAAATAATCTGTGTATTTATAATAAAGTTCCATCTATAATCCTCCATAAATTACCTATCTCAAGTTATTATTTATACTGCTGATTTTTTTTCTTCTTTTTGATAGTCCAGAAATGATAAAATTCTTTCAGCAGAGCTATTTATAATTATCTCTTCATCAATCTGTGTTTCATTAAGGACAAAATCTAAGGCAGAAACATCCCCAATCAAATCATGATAGTGGGCATCACTATTTAAAGATAAATAGACATGATGTTTCTGGGCCAATTGAGCTAATTTAATTGACATTTCTTTAACTCCACGACTTGAATTTTTTCTCCTACAATATGAACCCGCATTAAGCTCTAAAATAATCCCATATTTCTTTGCAGCTAAGACTACTCTTTCTAAATTGGTAGGAAAATATCTATTAACTGGATGTGTAATCATATTAACAAATGGATTCTTCATTACATTAATAATAGCATCTGTATATTCTTTCATATTCTTGAAATTATGACCCGTATTTGAATGTAAACCAGCTGCTACAAAATCCAATTTATGCAGGAGACGTCTCCCCATATCTATATTTCCGTTACCAAGAATATTAGCTTCAACACCTTTTAAAACTCTTACTCCATGTATCTTTTCCGGTAATACACCCATATTTGTAAAATGATAAAGATGAGGCCCACCCGGAAGAGCTATCCCATGGTCAGTCACAGCAAACAACTTAAGCCCTCTCTGACTAGCAGATTTAGCAAGTTCTTCTACAGTCGAATAAGCATGGCCACTTGCAATAGTATGTGTATGCAAATCAGCTTCAATTTTTAAAATAATCATCACTCCTCTTATTGAATTATAAACTTATAAAAAACATTTAATATATTTATTATACTTAATTTCCTTTAACAAAATTTTATTTACAGTACATATTTTAACAGTATTTTATTAAACATGCAAATAACCGCATCACAAAATGCGGTTATTATCTGGTTCTATTATAAAATTTTATTGAGAAATAACTTGATTCTTTCTTCCTCTGGATTTAAAAATATTTCATCTGGAGTTGAATCAGTAAGTATTTTGCCTTCATCCATAAAGAACACTCTATCAGATACTTCGCGGGCAAACCCCATTTCATGAGTGACAACCATCATTGTAATCTTCTCTTCAGCCAATTTTTTAATTACAGCTAAAACCTCTCCTACTAACTCGGGATCAAGGGAAGAAGTTGGTTCATCAAAAAGCATAATATCTGGCTCCATAGCAAGTGCTCTGGCTATCGCCACTCTTTGCTTTTGGCCACCTGATAACTTCGAGGGATAAACGTCTTTTTTATCAATTAGTCCCACTTTAGATAGCAACTTTTCTGATTTTTTTCTTAATTCATTTTTATTATTTTTATTAACTAGCATTGGAGCAACCATCAAATTTTCCAGTACTGTTTTGTGTGGAAATAAATTAAATCCTTGAAAGACCATTCCCATTTTTCGATAAGCTTTTTTACCAGTTTTTACAGCATCAAGTCCTTCAATAATTATTTTACCATCATTTATTTTTTCAAGACCAATCAGACATCTCAAAAGTGTACTTTTTCCAGAACCAGAAGGACCAATTACTGAAATCACTTCCCCTTGTTCAACTGCAAAAGTTACATCACGCAGAACCTGCAAATCAGCAAATTTTTTAAAGAGTTTATTTGCCTCAATCATTTTCATTTATTATCACCTTATTCATAAACAGAATACTTTTTTTCAAGTTGACGAAAAACAGTAACGATAACTGAACTAATTAGGAGATACATGATAGCCGCAATGATAAACGGAGTAATAGTAAAATCTCTTGTCACAACAACCTTAGCTGCTCTCAGAAGATCTCCCAACCCTATCGCAGCTACCAGTGCACTATCTTTCACCAGATTAATTGCTTCATTACTGGTAGGAGGTAAGACCCGTTTAATAGTCTGTGGAAGTATTATTCTAACCATTGTCTGACGATAATTCATACCCAACACTTGCGCAGCTTCATACTGGCCTTTATCAATTGATTCTATCCCTGCTCTAAATATTTCAGTAAAATATGCTCCATAATTTACAATAAAGGTTAAAGTAGCTGCTGTAAATGGCTGCAGTGTTATACCGATAATTGGCAGACCATAATAGGCAAAAAAGAGCTGTAATAATAAAGGGGTCCCTCTAAATACCCAAGTATAGATTTCTAAGACCTTATTGATAAATTTTATGTTTGAAATTTTACCTAGAGCTCCAAATATGCCTAATAGCACAGCAAATACTGCTGTTGCTAGATATAATTTAAATGTTATTAAGCTTCCTTCAAGTATATATCCTGTCACATTTAATATATAGTCCACCCGTGAGCCTCCTACTTAAGTAAAATATCTTCACCAAACCATTTTTTGGAAATTTCTGCACCTGTTCCATCTGTTTTCATCTCTTGCATTACTCTATTTAACTCTGCTTTAAAACTAGTTTCATTTTGTCTAATTCCAACCCCGTACTCTTCTCTACCAAAATCAGCTTTTAATACTTTGAAAACACCAGGTCTTTTACTAATATAATAACGTCCTACTATTTCATCTACTACAACTGCATCAACTCTTCCTGTTTGTAAGTCAAGTAATGCTTCTGTATTGTTAGAAAATAGTCTTAGTTCAGCAAAACTAGCCATGATTTCTGGTTCAGACTCAATTGCAGTTACACTACTACTACCTAATTGAGCAGCGACAACTTTCCCTGAAAGATCTGCTTTTCCTACTAAATCAGCATCACTTTGGACTATAATTATTTGTCTATTAGCTAAATAGGGATCAGAAAAATCGATCTGTTCAGCTCTTTTTTCTGTAATTGTTAATCCATTCCAGATAAGATCGATCATACCGTTTTTTAAACTTAAAAGGACTCCATCCCACTGAACTGGTTTAAACTCTACTTCTACACCCATTCTGCGTGCTGCTTCTTTAGCAAGGTCTATGTCAAAACCAACAATCTCGCCAGCTTCATCTCTAAAACCCATTGGTGGAAAACTATCATCAAGCCCAACAACAATTTTGCCCTTTTCTTTTATTTCAGCTAATGAGTCCTCAGCCAAAATTGTTCCAGTCATAATCCCAATCATTAAAATTATTAACAAAAATGCAATAAAATATTTTTTCATTTTTATTTCCCCCTCAATTTTTATTATCTGCTTTTATTATACTTTATTACTTTAGTTTTGTAAAGGATTAAATTAAAATAAATATATTCTGACTATTTTAGAACCTATAATAGTCCCATTTTCCTTTACTATCCCATAACATATAAATAAAAAGTGAGGAATGATTAAATGCCAGAAATCTTTTATCCACCAACTCTTGATTGGAATTTTCTTTTTCAAAGACCACAACAAATATTAAGACAATTTTCTCTTCATGGTTGGACTGTACATTATTGTAATAAAACACAAAAACCAGGCAAGAAATATGAAAAAAGCAAAGAAGGAGTTATAATCCATCATGACTATGATTTAGCTCTTAAATTAGTTACTAAACCTGAGATTTTATATATTACTTCACCTTTGGGTTCAAAACACATCAAAAAAGTTAGTGCAAAAACAATAATTTATGATTGTCTAGATTATTTTCCTGATTATCAGGATAGAGAAAAAATACTATTTCGTAATGCCGATCTAATTTTTACAAGCTCAAAATATTTATATCAAAAAAAATATTCTGAACACCCAGATGTTTATCTTGTTGAAAATGGTTGCCAACCTGAACATTTCAAAAATAATAAAACTATTCCTGAAAGATTAGCAGCTATTCCAAAACCACGAATTGGTTTTAGCGGTGCATTAGGCTTCTGGGTTGATAGTGAGATAATAAAAAAAGTTTCAGAAAATTTTAGTTTAGTTATAATCGGTAAGGAATTTGGCAAAAATTCTCCTGATAGTGGTTATTTTTTAGGTGAAGTAAATTATGATGACCTACCAGCCTATCTTAATAATTTTGATGTTGGTATTATTCCATTCCGTAATATACCGACCAGCAAAGCTGCTTCTCCTCTTAAATTATACGAATATCTGGCAGCTGGATTACCTGTAGTCAGCACTCCGCTACCGGCTGTAAATGATTTTAATAAAATCGTTTATCAATCTAATGGAGCCGACAATTTTATAGAAGATATCAATAAAGCTCTAGTAAATAACTCGCAAAAATTGGTTAAAATCAGAAAAGAGAAAGCTGCCCGTTATAGCTGGACAAAAATATACGCCAGAATCACTAAGATTCTGACGCATTATAATAACTATAAATAACTTTTATTTAACTTTAAATTTAGCAACCATATCCTTCATTTCTTGAGCTAAATCATGCAATTTATCTGCCTCACCAGCCATATCACTAACTAAACTAGTCTGCTCTTCAGAAGATGCAGTCACTTCTTGACTGCTGGCAGATATTTCTTCTGCAATGCTGGCTGTACTTTCTATTTTTTCACCAACATCTGATGCATTATCAACCAATTCAGCGGCAACTTCACTGGCCTTGATAGCATCATGGTATGTTTCATCAATCAAATTCTGTAATTTGTTAAATACCGTATTTGTATTATCTACAATTTCTATGCCTTCTTTTACTACTTCTTTTTCTTCAAACATAGCATCCCGGGCCAGAACAGTATTCTGCTGAGTTTCCTGGATCAAACTATTGATCTTCTCAGCTGATGAAATTGATTCCTCTGCCAATTCTCTAACTTCTTCAGCAACCACAGAAAATCCGCGTCCATGTTCACCCGCACGAGCTGCCTCAATTGCTGCGTTTAAAGCCAGCAAATTAGTCTGTTTTGCAATATTATTTATTATCTCTACAATCTCACCAATTTCACCAGAAGTTTCATCTAATTTTTCCATAATTGTAGACATGTGATCAACTTTTTTAGAAATAGCCTGCATCTGATCTGTTAAATTAGCCATAGACTTATTCCCATTTTTAACAGCATTTAAAGAATCCTGGGCAGTTTCTGCAGTTTCATTATTGTTTTCTAAAAGCTGATTAATTTTATCTACCATCTGGGAGACTATCCTCACAACATTTTCCAAATTCATTGCCTGATCATCAGCTCCACTTGCTACATTTTCAATAGCAGTCGTTACCTGCTCAGCTGATTGGGTATTTAATGCTAGATCATTGCGCAAAGAATCTGCTGTCTGATTGATATTATTAGAACGACTAGTTATATTATTAACTAGTTCTTTTAAATTAACGACCATCTTGTTAATTGCCCTACCTAAAACAGCAATTTCATCTTTACCTTTTATCTCAACTTTCGTAGTTAAATCACCACTCGCAACTTTAAATGTGATATCTTCCAGTTTTTTTATTCGTGTGCCAATATCGTTTCCTAAATAATATGAAACTAGCAAAGACAATGCTAGCAGAATTAAACCAAAATATATAATTCTAGTCTTTAAAACATTCGCTGACTGAAGAAAGCTATTTTCCAAACTAGAAATTATTAATTGCCAGTTCAGCAGATCAAATTTCTTCAGGGAAGCCAGATAGGTTTGTCCATCTTTTTGATAATTTATAAATAGATTATTATTATCACCGTTAAATTCTAGATTTTTTAATTCTTCCCGATCAGCCTCATAAAAATCATTTTGTAAAATTTTTGCTTGGTCTGAACTATAAAGAATCTGTCCCTGACCATTAACAATATTAAAATTATACTTATCAGTAGTTTTAATATTATTAACCACTCCATAAAAATTTTCAATATTAATCTGGCCAACAGCAAAACCAGTCTGTTGCTCATTATTGATCAATGGTAATCCAATTAATAAAGCAGTTTCCCCATTTATCGGCGACTTACCCAACCCATAAAAAGTTTGCTGTTCATTAATAATTTGGCTAACATAATCATACTCACTAATATTTATTTCCTGTTCAGGTTTAAGCTCATAATTCGTTGCAAATAGAGAACCATCTGGTTTAAATGTAAAAACATAATTAAATTGTGACATTTCCTTGATATTATAATTAATTCTCATTTGCACCAAGCCAGCAGAATTCATAGGAACTATCATGTTATCAGAGGCTAATTTTTCCATTGCAGTTAAATTACCCTCTAACCATTCTTCGATTCTATTACCATTAAGATCCAGTACGCTTGTTAATTGCTCTTTGGCATCATCCAACAGATAATCATGAATTGTAATATATGAATAATAGCCAATACCCACGACTGAAACTAACGCTAATAAAAGCATCACAATTATTAGTTTAAACTTAATTCCTACTCCCTTTGCCACTACTTCTTCCTGTCTGTCTTCATTTAAACTCATAGTTTGATACTCCCTTATTTATTTATTTTATGTGAGCCTTACCTCGATAAACTAAGCCTCTAGAACTATCCACAGTTATTAGTTCTTCATCAGCAATCTGTCCACCGATATCACCTGTATTTACTATAACAGGAATACCTAAATTTAGACCCACAATAGCAGGATGTGAAGTAAGACCTCCACCATATGTAATAATTGCTGCTGCTTTCTTCATCGCAGGTATATAATTTCTATCTGTCATTGGAGCAAGAATAATATCCCCTTCTTCTATCTTCTCTATCGCTTCTTCTGCCGTTGCAACATGACGCACCTTTCCAACAACAATGCCACGTCCAACTCCCTGACCTTTGGCTACTGGCTTACCCACAACATCTATTTTAATTAAATTCGTTGTACCAGGAATACCCACAGGAGCTCCAGCGGTAATTGTAACTAAATCTCCTTCTTTAATTAAATCATGTTCAACAGCGGTTGAAATAGCATTATCCATCATTTCATCTGTTGTATTACTATTTCCAGCTAATAAAGGATATACTCCCCAGCTTAATGTTAACTGATGTTGGACTAGTTTATTGGGAGTCACCGCAATAATTGGAGCCATTGGCCTAAATTTTGCTACCATACGAGCTGTTAAGCCAGAACCAGTTGAACTTATGATAGCCTCTATGCCAAGTTCATTGGCTGTTTCACAAGTAGCTAAACTAATAGCTTCAGTAACAGTTACATTTTTAGGAGGTTTGCTATCAAGAAATTTATTCAGATAAGATTCCGATGATTCCACCTCTAGTGCAATCTGTGACATTGTTCTAACTGATTCTACCGGATATTTACCTGCAGCTGACTCACCAGAAAGCATCGTAGCATCTGTCCCATCATAAATTGCATTGGCAACATCTGAGGCTTCTGCTCTGGTTGGACGGGGATTACGGATCATAGAATCGAGCATTTGAGTTGCTGTAATTACTGGCTTAGCTACTTCATTACACTTTCTGATTATCATTTTTTGAATTACTGGTACCTTCTGCGGAGGAATTTCAACACCCAGATCTCCCCGAGCCACCATAATCCCATCAGCTACATGCAAGATCGAATCAATGTTTTCTACACCTTCTTGATTCTCTATTTTAGCAATAATATAGATATCTTCGTTACCTGCCTCATCAAGAATCTTTCTGATCTCCATCACATCAGCTGCTTTTCTAACAAAAGAAGCTGCAATAAAATGTATTCCTTCTTTTACCCCAAATTTTATATCAGAAATATCTTTTTCCGTTAAAGCGGGTAATTTAATTTTTACACCTGGCAAATTAACACCTTTACGTGATCCTAATTCACCACCATTAATAACTTTCACTTTAACATCTTCTTCACTAATTTCAGTTACCTCTAGTTCAATCAAACCATCATCTAATAATATTTTATTACCTACATTCATATCATTAGCTAAATCTTTGTAAGAAACAGAAATTTTTTCCGGTCTTCCTAAAACCTCTTCAGCAGATATAATTAGTTCAGAACCCTCAGTTAAAGTAACTTTGTCATTTTCCATCATTCCTGTCCGAATTTCTGGACCTTTAGTATCTAACATTAAACCAATTGGAACACCCAATTCAGCTTCAACTTCTTTAACAAAATTAATCCTCTGTAAATGTTCAGCTTGGTCGCCATGAGAAAAATTCATTCTGGCAACACTCATACCTTCTTTGACTAATTTTTTAATTATTTCCTGATCATTAGTGGCTGGACCTAAAGTACAGACAATTTTTGTCCTTCTCATTTCTTTGCCCCCTTGTCCTAAATTATTATAGTGAAAGAATACGGGCCAATTCATAAATATCCATATCAATTTTATGTTCATCTTTTAAAGCATCATCAATTTCACAATAACCAATACTATGCTGCAAATAGTTAACCATCTTGTTTCGTTGACCATCTATTAATAATTCAACAGCTTTTGCACCCATCCGACTTGCAATCACACGGTCGGTTGCAGTTGGACTACCTCCTCGTTGAAGATGACCAAGCACCGATACTCTGGTTTCCAGACCAGTTTCCTCACGAATTACTTCTCCCAGGGCCATTCCGGGACTTCCATTATATTTAGAAAGATGTTCAAAAGGTTTTTCTACTCCCTCTGCAATTAATATTAAACTATGTAGCTTACCTTTTTCAAAACCACTAACAATCTTTTTATTAACCTCTTCTAATGTAAAATCAATCTCTGGTATTAAAATAAATTCTGCACCACCTGCTAGTCCAGCCATTAGTGTTAGATACCCAGAATCTCTACCCATACATTCAATAACAAATGTTCTCTCGTGAGAAGTGGCAGTATCACGTATCTTATTTAATGAATCTAAAATAGTATTCATGGCTGTATCAAAACCTAATGTGTAATCTGTACACGCTAAGTCATTATCAATTGTTCCTGGTATACCGATCGTGGGAATATCTAACTCATTATTAATGGCACGGGCACCTTTCAAAGAACCATCCCCACCAATAACTACTAGACCATCAATGCCAGCTGCTTGCATATTTTTAAAAGCTTTCTCCCTACCTGATTTGCTTTTGAATTCTTCACTACGAGCAGTTAATAACTTTGTTCCACCTCGATGGATGATATCGGCTACTGAATTTCTCTTCATTTCAATAAAATCATTCTCAATTAAACCAGCATAACCTCTTTTTATACCAACAACTTCTAAATCATGGTAAATGGCAGTTCTAACAACTGATCTAACAGCAGGGTTCATACCGGGAGCATCTCCACCACTAGTTAGCACACCTATTTTCTCCATAACTAATACCTCCGCTTATCCTAGTTAATATCATTTAAGCAATCATATGCTTCTTCTGCCTCTGAAGTAAGTACTTTAATTTGAAAAATACCAGATCCTGCTGTTTCTATCTGGACCATAAACCCTTCTGCTTTAATTTTCTTTTCTATTTGCTGAGCCTCTTCTGAAGAACTGGCAATATATACGACCTGCCACATCTATAATTACTCCTTTCTAAAAAGTTTCAGCTTGAACATTTCCATGTTCACTGATAACTTCTGCATTACCTCTGATTTTAATGGCAGAAGTATGCTCTGTAAATTGAGCAATTAACACTTCTCCTTTGTCCAGCTTTTCAGTATGATTGAATCTAGTATCTTTACCTCTGGTCAGACCAATGATTGTTACACCGTCTTCCAAAGCTTTAATAACAATATAATCAGCATTAATATCCATATTATACACTCCTTATTTAGTTAATCATATAATATTTTAAAATCTATTGTCAAGTTACACAAAATTGGCTAAAAAATTGCCAAGCTCATTAGTGTAACTACTACACCTGCCAACAAAACTCCTGCTACTATTGCGGGAAAAGCATATTTAAACTTTATTTTAAATATAATAGCTGCAAAACTAGCTGTCCAAGCACCAGTAGTGGGTAGTGGTACCGCCGTAAATAAAATCAGTCCTAATGCTCCATATTTATCAACTTGATCACTCTTACGAATTGTTCGGTTATATAACCAATCAAAAAATCTTTTCATAATCTGCGAATTTCTAATTAAAAATTCTCGAACTGGATTTAATAATAATAAGATCGGTATGATGGGTATTATATTACCAATAACTGCTAGGATAAATACCTGAATTGGATCAATACCCAATTTTATACCAAGTGGTATTGCCCCTCTTAATTCAATAAATGGTAACCATGCTGTTAAAAATACTGCTAACTCACCTGAAAGATGCTCTTCCAGAAAGTAAAAAACACTCTCCATATTATACTATGCCTCCATTTTCAAGCAATTCCTTCCCAGCAATACCAGGCTGAGTCATCTCAAAGGGGTTTAAAATTATCTCCAATTCTTCTTGAGAGAGAACACCTTGTTCTAAAATGACTTCTTGGATAGATTTATTCTTTGCCAGAGCTTCTTTGGCAATACGAGCAGCTACTTCATAGCCAACATGTGGATTAATAGCAGTAATTAGACTAACACTATTTTCTACAAGTTGCTGACATCTTTCTCTATTAACTGTGATACCTTTAATAGCTTTTTCTGTAAAAGTATGCACTCCGTTTTTAAGCATTTCAATTGATTGAATCAAATTAAAAACCAGGATTGGGACCATAACATTCAATTCTAATTGACCCGATTCAGCTGCCATGGTAATAGTAGTATCATTTCCAATAATCTGAAAAGATATTTGATTAACTACTTCTGGAATAACTGGGTTTACTTTACCAGGCATAATTGATGAGCCAGGTTGCACAGCTGGTAAATTAATTTCATTTAGTCCTGTTCTTGGGCCAGAAGATAATAATCTTAAATCATTAGCAATCTTTGATAATGTAACTGCACTTGTCTTCATAGCTGAAGAAACTTCTACCAATGCATCAACATTTTGGGTAGCATCAATCAAATCATCAGCCTGACTCAGATTAAAACCAGAGATTTCATTTAATTTTTTAGTTACATTTGCTACATAAGCAAGATCAGCATTCAAGCCTGTTCCGATTGCAGTAGCACCCAAATTAACTACCTGCAAATCATCAATAGTCTCTGTGATACGTCTAATATCTCGCTTGACTGCATTTGCATATGCCTTAAATTCTTGACCTAATCTTATTGGCACAGCATCTTGCAACTGGGTCCTCCCCATTTTTAATACATCATTAAACTCCTCCGATTTAACCATTAAAGCTTCATAAAATGACCTTAGTTCTGCCAATGCTCCATGGAGCAGTCTAATTACCGCCATTCTTACAGCTGTTGGCACAACATCATTTGTAGATTGGCCCATATTAACATGATTATTCGGATGCACTACAGAATAATTACCTTTTTCTCCACCAATTATTTCAATTGCTCTATTTGCCAAGACCTCATTAATATTCATATTAATTGAAGTACCTGCCCCACCCTGAACAGCATCAACAATGAATTGATCTTCCAGTGAACCATTAATTATCTCATTGGCAGCCTGAATGATAGCATTTGCTATCTTATTATTTAAAACTCCTACTTCACTATTGACTAAAGCAGCGGCCTTTTTTACCTGGGCTAAACTCTTGATCAACTCTGGATGAACCTTTAGATTGGTTATTTTAAAATTTTCCGAAGCTCTTAAAGATTGAATCCCATAATAAGCATCTTTAGGTACTTCTCTGGATCCGAGAGAATCCCTTTCTTCGCGCATTAGCATTATTGTTACCCCCAGTTGACAATCTAATTAAAATTTTATAAATATGTTAGTGCTTCTGTTCCACATAAATCTTCTAAACTAGTCACTAAACTTTCCTCAAGGTTAATCCAGTACCTTCTATCAGCAATAATCATTTCTTTTGAGTTAGAAAGATCTGTCTGCAAGAATAAAGGTACCCTACCCTGATGATTTAAGCAAATCTTTTTTAGTGAGCCGATTTTGTCCCAACTTAAACCATTAATGTTAACCATTAAGATTTTTTGCTCAAGGTTTATAATGTTTTTAGCAATTATTTTATCTTCATCTCTTTTTCCCACAAACAATATTTTATCACCATTTTTTAGCGGAAACTCCAGCTTAGAATATAAATCAGGGAAAATAATCAACTCTATCTTACCTAACCAATCCTCAATTGTCAAGAAAGCCATCTGATTCTTGCGTTTAGTTAGATGTTCTTTAATACTTTTAACAAGTCCCATCAGCATGATTACTTGCTCTGTATGGATATTCTCCACTTCATCTATAGCTATAACTGGTAGCTTTTCTTTTTTTAACTTAAAATTATCTAGTGGGTGTCCTGACAAGTAGATACCAATATACTCTCTTTCCTGTTCTAATTTATGATCAATCTTCATCTCAGCAATTTCAGGATAATCTAATTCATCAGTAAAAAAGTCATTATCTTTATCTTGTTTATCATCAAATAAATCAAAGAATGATCTTTGTCCTGCAGATTTTTCCTTACTAGCTGCATTAAATTTCTGATAAAGATCTTCATAAGTGACTAAAAGTTGTGATCTTTTGCCAGGAAAACTATCCATTGCCCCAGATTTAATCAATCCTTCTACAGTTTGTACGGTTATTTGCTGCAGATCAATCTGTTTGAAAAAACTATGTAAAGATTGATATGGCTGTTTTTTCCTTCCCTTAATAATAGCTTCAATAGCGCCTTCACCAACATTTTTAATTGCCTTTAAACCAAATCTTATTTTCATACCAGCATCTGGTGTAAAGCCATAACGACTCTTATTTACATTTGGTGGTAAAACTTCAATTCCCATTTCTTTTGTTGCTGAAATATATTTACTGATCTTGTCTTGATTTGACATAACAGAAGATAATAGTGATGACATGAACTCAGCTGGATAATGAACCTTCAGATAAGCAGTCTGATAAGCTAATAAAGCATATGCTGCACTATGTGACTTATTAAAACCATAACCAGAAAAGTATTCCATCTGATCAAATATTTCATTTGCTATATCTACAGAAATCCCATTTTCCTGAGCACCTGCAACAAATTTTTCTCTCTCATTAGCTACTAACTTTTTTTTCTTTTTACCCATACCCCTGCGCAACAAATCTGCTTCTCCCATTGAGTAGCCAGCAAGTTTACTAGCGATTTCCATAACCTGTTCCTGATATAATATCATACCAAAGGTTTCAGCAAGTATTGGCTCTAAGGATGGATGTAAATACTTGGCCTCTTTTTCGCCATGTCTAACCGCAATAAAGTCATCAACCATATTACTACCTAATGGCCCCGGTCTACCCAGGGCCAATAAAGCAATTATATCTGTAAAGCGATCAGGCTTAAGCCGTCGATTTAAATTTTGGAATAAATATGACTCCATCTGAAAAACGCCCATTGTTTCACCTGTCTGCAATAGTTGATAAACATCAGAATCATCTAATGGCACCTGGTCTATATCTATTTTTTCTTCGCTATTATCTTCAACTAATTGCAAAGTATTTTCAATTACAGTTAAATTCCGCAAGCCAAGGAAATCCATTTTCAATAACCCTAACTCTTCTAAATCACCCATCGGCAACTGAGTAATAATATTTTCATCCTGTGTCTGAAGAGGAATAATCTCTTGCAAAGGGCAAGGACCTATTATTACACCGGCTGCATGTGTTGAGATATGGCGAGGCATCCCTTCTAATCCCCGCGCAAAATCAATTAGTGATCTGGCTTCTCTTTCGTTTTCATAGATTTCAGTCAGTTTTGCTACTTTCTGCATAGCTTTATCTATTGTTATCCCAGGAACTGAAGGAATAAGTTTTGCTATTCTATCTACTTTTCCATAAGCCATATCCAGAGCCCGTCCTACATCTCTGATCGCAGCCCTGGCAGCCATTGTACCAAAGGTTCCGATTTGAGCAACTTTATGATTACCATATCTATTTTTTACATAGTCAATTATTTTATCACGCTGTTCATCAAAATCAATATCAATATCAGGCATTGTCACACGGGCAGGATTTAAAAATCTTTCAAAAAGAAGACCATACTTCAACGGATTAATCCTTGTTATATTTAATAAATATGAAACAAGACTACCTGCTGCAGAACCTCGGCCTGGGCCAACTCTAATATTATTTTTTTCGGCATAACTTATAAAATCATGTACTATTAAAAAATATGAATCATATCCCATCTGCTTAATAACACCTAGTTCATGAGCTAATCTATCCTTTGCTACTTGATCTTCTTGCATTCCTTTTTGCTGCAAACCCGCCTGACATAATTCTGCTAACAAAGAAGTAGGTGTCTTTTCTTTGGGTAGTCCGGGAAACTCAGGTAGATAGAACTTATCAAATTGGAGATTTACATGACAGCGCTCAGCAATTTTTAAAGTATTATCTATTGTTTCTGGCAAGTGTGGAAAAATATCCCGCATTTCATCAGGACTTTTAAAATAAAATTCTTCTCCGGTAAATTTCATCCTTTTTTCAGCTTTGATTGTTGTTCCAGTCTGTAAAGCTAGTAAAATATCCTGTAATTTAGCATCTTTTTTTCGTAAATAATGAGTATCATTTGTTAGAACAAGTGGTAAATCCATTTTTCTTGCTAATTTAATCAAAGCAGTTGCAGCTTTTTTTTCCTGAGAAAGTTGATGATCTTGTAGTTCAATAAAAAAGTTATCCTGCCCAAAAATTTGACTGTATTCTCTGGCAGCTTCAAAAGCGGCTTCTTCTCTATTATTTAAAATCAATGAAGGTATTTCTCCCTGAATACAGGCTGAAAGCCCGAGCAGACCTTGGCGGTGTTCATATAACAAATCTTTATCTATCCGTGGTTTATAATAAAAACCTTCTAACCATGATTTTGAAACCAATTTCAAAAGATTATGATAACCCTCATTATTTTCTGCAATTAATAGCAGATGATATCTCTGACGGGTATGCTTTTCCTGATATGAACCTGGTGTAAGATATACTTCACAACCAATCAGTGGTTTTATATTTTCCTGCTGGGCCTTTTTATAAAAATCTATCAGGCCATATAAAACTCCATGATCAGTCATAGCTACTGCAGGCATAGCAAATTCTTTCGCCTGTTTAATTAAGTCATTTACCCTTAAGGCTCCATCTAAAAGACTAAATTCTGTATGATTATGTAAGTGAACAAAATTTTGAGTCATATTTATCATACTCCTGGAATTAAATATAAGATATGAGGTGAATTACTTTGCAAAGAATACTACCTGCTTTTTTTATTGCTCTTGGTGTTGTCCTTGGTGGTACTTTTGTTGGTAGTATTGGTGGTATAATAACTGGTCAGTCTCCTTTGAAATTCATGTCTGATATAGCTTCAGACCTCAAACTCTATGCAATTATCTCAGCAATAGGTGGCACATTTAACAATTTACGACTACTAGAAGGTTCATTTCTGCAAGGAGAATTACATCTTCTTTTTGAACAGATAATGATTTTAATTAGTGCTTTTGCTGGAGCCCGCCTTGCCTATTGGTTAGTCATCATATTTGCTGGAGGAAGATAAGTTTGTCTGGACTATACTGTATTTTAACCAGAAAAAAAATATTCTATCTTTTTGCTGTATTCTTACTAGGTTTTATTGTGGGTTCTACCTTTCTCACAATTATTATCAGCAAAGAATATGATCAACTTGTCCTGCAAAACAAAAAACTCATTTCACAAGTTGAAGAAAAAGATGCTGAAATAAAGCAATTAAAAAAGAATTTAGCTCGTCAAAAAGAAAACTTTATTGAAAAAATAAATATAAATTTAATCACAGACTTAAACGAACATCGCAATCAACAAATAAAAGAAAATTTACAAAAAATTTTAGAAAATCTTATCGGTAAGTCTGTCAATGATGTTGATCCTATTTTTATTTCTGATATGATTAATGATCGTTATTTTAAAGATGAAAATAAAGTTTATCAATTAAAATTAAAACTACTGGTCTTGGGAAGATCTCTTGACCTATATATTGAAACAACTACTGAAAAAGCTGGTTCAGATGAGTAAATAAATACTTTTTTTCTTAATTGTTAATAATTACATTGTAATAAATTTTGCGATTGTGTATAATAATAACAAATCATAGTCTCAGGAGGTGTCTCATTTGCAAAAGGAAGTTGAAAAATATCTTGATAAAATTAAACCAAGCCTACAAGCTGATGGTGGTGATGTGGAGCTTGTTGAAATCACTGAAGATGGCATAGTTAAAGTTAGACTGCTTGGTGCCTGTAAAGGTTGTCCAATGTCAACTTTAACAATTAAAAATGGTATTGAAAGAACATTAAAAGAAAACGTACCTGGCGTTAAAGAAGTACGCCCAGTTTAATTATAACATTTATTTAAAGCACCCGAAACAATTAAGGGTGCTTTATTTTTTTAATGTTATTTAGATAACCGTAAGCCATTTTGTTATAAGTTGATAATTTTTGCTTCAATATGATCAGTAATATCTATGATCCCATAAGTATGATGAGGCTGACTTCTTTTATCAGTAGGTGAACCGGGATTAAAAAATAAAGTTCCCTTTTCCCTAAGTTGAGTTGGCTGGTGTGTATGCCCAAAAATTATGATATCGCTTTCTGGAAATTCATAATGAAGTTTGCTAATAATATCGCCTCTAAATTGATGTCCATGGATAATACTAATCTTAAAAGTATGATATACAAACGTTATTTTTTCTGGTAATTTATTTTTTACACTTAGCTGATCAACATTACCATATACTGCTTTCAGAGAAGGACCTAACTTTTCTAATTTATTACTTACTCCCAGAGAGACATGGTCACCTGCATGAATAATCAAATCTACATTTTTTAGTCTCTCTAATAACGCATCTGGCAATTTATTACTTTTACTTGATAGATGTGTATCAGATATAACACCTATCTGCATGATATCCGCTCCCCCCATAAAATTTATTTTATGATCCAAAAAATATTTTTCCTAAAAATGGATGTTTAATTTCGACTGCCTGATATGGACATAATTCCTGACAACAAAAACAACGTATACATTCAGCAAGCTCAACTTCAGGGAAATTATCTTTCATTTCTATAGCAGTGGGGGGACAACTTTCTGCACAAGTTTTACACCCAACACACTTTTCTTCTAAAAAAATAGGCCTAGGCCTTAATAACTTTTCTAAAAAATTAGCAAGAAAATCTGGCAATTTATTATCAATTAAATTAGACTGTTTTTCAATAACAGGTATCTTGACATCTGCTAACTTACCCATTTGATCCCCTATCAACTGATAACCTGGGACTGATAGAAGTTTGTCTTGGCGAGCAGTTTTTATTAATGGTACTTTTTCAGCAGGCTCAATGCCAAGAAAATCAATCACTGCTGCATCCAGTGCAAAGGGAGAACGACTGGCTAGCAAAAAGCCAAATTCTCTAGGATTGCCACCTGACGGACCTTCTCCTTCCATACCGATTATACCATCCATAATAGTTAACTCAGGTTTAATTAAAGTTGCCAGGTCATTTAGCATTCTAGAAAAATCATCTACTCCTTGCATTAAAAGATGATATTCTGCTTTTAATACACCTGGAACCACACCAAATAAGTTTTTTACAGCTCCTGTATACTTTGTTAAGCCATGGGTTTTTAATTTAGGTAAATTGATAATTAAATCAGCTTCAGTAACATATTCACTGATTATAAAAGATTTTTTTAATTTACCTGCAGGAAATTCAATCTTTTTTTGGGCCACATTATAATTTAATTGAAATCCTTCTGCTTGGGCTACGGCATAATATCCAGCTTTTTTATAGGCCCATTTTAATGTTTGACTATTAAAAGGACCGGCTGGACTATCCCCAATTATAACCTCACCACCAGATTCTTGCACCTTCTTAGCAACAGCTCTTAGCAATTCTGGATGTGTTGTGACTGCCTCAGCCGGGTCTTTACCCATTAATAGATTTACTTTTAATAGAACTTTTTGACCTGGAGTGATTAAACTATCCCATCCCCCCAGGTCTTTTACTACTTCATCAACTTTATTCAAGAGATGTTTTTGCTTATAATCTTTGCATTCTCGTACTGAAACTTTTTCCAAAATGATCATTCCCTATAAATATTTATTTAATTATATCATAGGAAAGCCTGTAGTAAAGTAATAAATCAAATTTAGATAGTAAAGGTTCCTTTTTCACTTTCTATAACCTGTAATATCTTTTCTTCAGTACCTGTTACAGCATTTAAATAAATTAGATAGGTGTTACCTTGATTAGTACCGCGAATTTCATAAGTTAATACTTCTCTTGTACTTTCAATTGGAATTAAAGCCAGCCGAACAGAGTCAACTTGGTCTAAATTCACAGCGCCCTTTTCTCTGGCCTGCTCTTTAGTTAAAACGGGCTCAGGTAGTTTTCTTTCCTTATGAGCAGAAAGATAACCAAGTGCTTCAACACCTAATATTTCATTGTTATCTAGCGCAATCTGTACATTAATTAAATCAGAATAATAAATAATATTATCTTTTTTGTAGACAAATGGTATATAGGCAATATTATCTATTATTTCTGCATAAGTTGACTGCATATTTTCAAAACCCGCTTTAGCTAAATAACTAAGCGCTCTATCTCTAGCTTGTTCAAGATCTATATTCTTTTCACCTACATCGCGATAAGACATTAAAGTAACTAGCTTTCCACCTGCTCTTGTAAGGTCTACTGTATAGCCAACATTATTATCTTTCCGGTATTGATAACTATAGCAAGGTAATTTACCTCTTACAGCTCGACTGGTTACCTTTTTTAAGGAGTCAGCAGGTTCCACACTTGTTTGTTTTACTAATTCAACTGCTATCTTTTCTGCTTCCTCACTACTCAATTGTCTACCTTTAATATTATTGTAAGCGGTCTCCATAATGTGATCTGAAAATGGACCATCATAAATTAAAGTTGGATATTGATCAAGCTCTTCTCTTACTTTTGTAAACCCATCTCTAATGGGAGTTTCACCAGTTTCAGCAGCATCATCACCTTGACTGGCAATGTTATGCCAATTAATATTACCACTATAGACTTTATTTTGTAAATTTTTTAATGAATTACTTAAGATTGTGGCCTGTTGTCTTAATTCACCAATAACATCTCTTTGTTCTGAAGTTAGAGGCTTTTTCTCAGCATTGTTTCGAGCCAACATATGCGCAAAAGCACCAGTTTGACTTAAAAACTTTGCTGTTCTCATAATTTCAGGTGTTTCAATTGGTAAATTATTCAATTCAGCATGGGCCTGATTTGCAGTATGCCAAACCCTATCAAAATTGAGAATATTAACTAATGGTGATGATGATACCATAGTTTTTCCCAACTGTGTATTTAATTCCTCCATATTTTGTCCAAGTTTAGCAAAAGCTTTTTGATACTCACTACTGAGATAATTTTCATATTTTATACGTGCTTTATACTGACCATATCCCCAAAGCCCTGTTCCTGCCATTAGGAACAAGAACACAAAAAAGATAATTAGATAATTTCTTTCTCTCTTAATAACAAACTCTCCTTTCTTATTTTAATATGCAAAAATATGATCGCCTATTGTTCTAATAACTTTCCGTGACCAAATCCACTTATTGACAGGTTTAGAAGGATTCCAAAAAAACTTTGCACCATAAGTTGGATCCCAGCCATTTAATGCCGCTCTAGCAGCTCTTCTATTTTCATTATTAGGAGCTAAGTTAAATTGACCATTAGCAACTGACTCAAATGCTAAGGGCTGATAAATTACTCCACTTATTGAATTTGGAAATGAAGCTGATTCTACTCTGTTAAGTAGTACAGCTGCTACAGCTACTTGTCCTTCATAAGGTTCTGCCCTGGCCTCAGCATGTATTAATCTGGCCAGCATTTCTATTTCTTGATTTCTACTAACACTTGCTGCATAAGCCGTATTAGCCCGACGTCTTTTATAATTATAGCCTAAGGCTCGCCAGGTTTCGGCTCCTACAACTCCATCTGTCCGCAAATTATTTCTCACCTGAAAATCTATTACAGCTCTCATTGTTTCGTCCCCGTATATTCCATCAATTTTTCCATTATAGTAACCCCAACTTGCTAATCTGCGCTGAACCAACCTTACATCATTGTCCCTAACCCCTGGATAAAGAAGTTCTCTTTGTGCAGAAGTACTATTGATTAATACCAGTGAGATAAATAAAATTAATAACAAGAATTTTATAATATTTTGTTTTTTTAATACTTTAACCATGCTATTCCTCTCCTTTTTTTTAGTTCATTAATATGTTTTCTAATTTAGAGAGAAATATGCAAAAAAAATGACTGCTCCAGAAACGGAACAGTCATTGTCAAAAAAAATTTCAAGAAACTTTTTCAGATTTTTTATCACTACTTTTTTTCTTATCCTTACTATTATTTACATAAAAATTTGATCCTTTAAAAATAACGCCTGGTGAACCTATTATTCTTTTAGTTGCTCCACCACATTTTGGACATTCTTCTAAAGGTTCAGCAGTTATTTTTTGAAATTCTTCAAATCTGCCACATCCATCACACTCATATAGATAAGTAGGCATCAGTTTTTCCTCCTTTTATCTGTATTCACTTATATTTATAATAAAAAAAAGATTAATTGTCAAGTAAACTAACTACGATCTAAATTTAAAAATCCCCAATAATTATAGCTTTGAATAAAAATAAAGAGGGCAAATATTAGCCATTCTCCCTGCATAATAAAATATATACTACCTATTATTCCAGCAGAAATAATACTGGTTAATATCAGTTTTTTATTCATTTTTAATTTAAGAATTTGCCATGGAAATAGTCCTAAACCGACAAAAACCCCTGTCTCTACTTTAAAAATTAGACCAGCAATACCAACTAAAACAAATATTATTAATAATAAAAAATCCATTAAATCACTCCACTTTTTGATTCTTTTGCACCTGGCCATATGTTTTAAATTTTTCTTGCATCAAATCCATTTCACTTTCATTTAAAATTACTGGCTCACCAATTGCTCTAGTTCTATAATAAAGTTCGGCTGCAAACTCAATTTCTTCTGCACTATTAAAAGCAGCAGACATATCGTTAGCAACGGCCAATAAACCATGGTTAGCTAATAATCCAACTTGATATTTAGAGCCCATTGATTGCCAGGCATTTTCTGCTAACTCCTGAGTTCCATAAGTTGCATAATCTGCACAAGGAATTTTATTCCCACCAAAAGCAACCAAATAGTGAACAGCTGGAATTTCTTCGTTAAGACAAGAAATTGTCGTTGCAAATACAGAATGAGTATGCATGACTGCATTTACATCTGGCCGGTTTTTATAAAATATCAGATGCATATTTAACTCACTGGAAGGTTGCAGCTTCCCTTCAATGATCTCACCTTGCAGATTTACAATAACTATATCTTCAGGTCTTGTTTCATAATATGGTAAGCCACTCGGACTAATGGCAACTAAATTAGCTTCTCTATTATAAATACTTAAATTACCGCCACTACCAGTCGTCAGATTACTTTCCAACATCTTATTACCATATTTTACAATCTCTTCTCTACTTTCCTTTAATAACATGGATTAGACCGCCTCCGCCTATTTTTTAGTTAAAAGCGCAACGTTCTCTACATGATAAGTTTGGGGAAACATATCAACAGGTTGCATTTCTATAATATTATAATAATCTTTTAATAACTTCAAATCTCTAGCCTGCGTAGCAGGATTACAAGAAACATAGATAATCTTCTCAATTTCAGAACTGATTACTTTTTTTAACATATTCTCATCAAGCCCTTTGCGAGGTGGATCGAAAATAATAATATCTATCTTTTCAGTTTCTAACAATTCATCAAGTCTGTTTTCAACCTTGCCTCTGATAAAATTAGCATTATCAATTCCATTCAATTTTGCATTTTGCTGAGCATTTACGATAGCTTCAGGGACTATTTCAATACCAAATATTTTTCCAGCGTTTTTCGCTAAATAGAGTCCAATACTTCCAATTCCACAATAAGCATCTATAATTGACTCATCACCATTAAGATTCGCCATCTCTTTTACAACTTCATAAAGTTTATGCGCCTGAATCGTATTAACCTGAAAAAATGAGGCTGCAGAAATCTGATACTTTATTTTACCTATATAATCAATAAAAAAATCTTTTCCTTTAATAGTCTTATATTGATCTCCAGTAATCACATTTGTCTTGCCTGAATTGATATTTAAAATTATGCCTCCCAGTTCCGGAATCTTTTTAGACAATTTATCAGCAATTTCCTCTAGATCTTCAATTTTATCTGCACGGGCCACTATTGTTAACAAAGCTTGGTTTGTACAGACACCTGTTCTAATCAGTAAATGCCTTAATAGACCTCTATGTTTTCTTTCATTATAAACTGATATTTGATATTCATTCAGAAGTTGCAATGTCTCCTTTAGAATCCGATTAATTAATGGATGTTGAATCAAACAATCAGTAAATGGTGTAATCTTGTGGGTTCCTCTCTGAAAAAAACCTGCTATAATCTCACCTGCATCATTAGTGGCTAAAGGAAACTGAGCTTTATTGCGATATCTCCATGCATCATCACTTCCTATTATATCACATAATTCAATATTACTGATACCACCAATTCTCTTCATGATTTCTTTAACCATGTTTTCTTTTAACTCTAACTGTTTAGGATAATCAATCTGTTGAATCTGACAACCGCCACATTTATAAAAAACAGGACAGTCTGGTTTAATCCTGGCTTGGGCTGGTTCAATTACTTCTAAGAACTCTCCCTTTATATAATTTCTTTTTTTATTTTTAACTCTAATCTTAACTTTATCACCTGGCATAGTTGTTGGTACAAAGACAGCTAGTCCATCTTTGAGGTGACCTACTCCATCCCCACCATGAGCAAGATCATCAATTTCTAGTATAAGTGTATCTCCTTTTTTTAACAAAAAAATCACTCCGGTATAGTTTTTCTTATAATTTACTACTTTACTATCTTATCAGTTATCCTTCTTTTTGCCAAGTATAACTCAATAATAGCTACTATTTAGATCTGTTAATCTTTGACATAACAAGATTTACTATGATAGAATGACTAGAACAATACATTGAAGCAGATGAGGTGAAATTTTGAATTTTAGTTTTATAATTAATCAGATATTTGCGCTTTTTATTCTAATGCTGATTGGCTATTACTTAAGAAAAATAGATTATTTTACAGATAGTTTCACAAAAAAATTATCTGATGTTTTAACTGACTACATCCTTCCAGCCTTGATATTGTCGTCATTGACAGTAAAAGTTAATGCAACAATGCTAAAAAACGCAGGTGCTATCTCTATATATTGGTTTATTTTTTTTATCATAGTTTCTATCATTGCTTATTTAATAGGTAAATTTTTGCATCTTTCGGAAAAGAAAATAGCTGTGCTTGAATTTTTACTTATCTTTGGAAATATTGGCTATATGGGTTTACCCGTTCTAAAAGCAGTCTATCCTGAACAAGGTGCATTTTTTGGGACAATGGCAATCATGCCTTTTAATTTTTCACTTTGGACTTATGGAATATATCTTTATAACCGCGGTAATGGTAATACAGAGCTGAACATAAAAAATCTATTAAATAATGGAATTTATGCTATTATAATTGGCTTAATTTTCATGTTGACTGATTTACAATTACCCGTTTCAATCAAAAATGCAGTTACCATGCTTGCAGACTCAACATTCCCACTTTCAATGTTAATTATCGGTAGTACTCTTGCTACAATGAAACTCTCGGATATCTTTAAAGAAAGATATATTATTGGAGTTTCTCTACTAAGATTAATCATAATACCGCTCACTGCTTTTTATATATTTGACTTTTTTGTAGCAAACAAAGTAATCGTTACAATCTTAACAATTCAAATTGGCATGCCTGCCGCAGCAAATGCTGTAATCTTTGCTGAAAAATTCGATGCAAATTATCGCTATGCTGCTGAAGGTGTATTTTTAACAACTCTGTTTTCCCTAATAACTATCCCGCTTTTGATTTATTTAATAACTTAAGAAGGTGAAATTAATGAATAAAAATAAAAAATCTGCCCGCATGGGTGAAGAGGCAATTATTCCATTACTCTTCAAATTATCAATACCGTCAATTATTGCCATGTCCATTCAAGCCCTCTATAACGTGGTAGATAGTATTTATGTTGGTCGTTTAAGTACTGATGCTCTATCAGCTCTTTCCTTAGCATTTCCTATTCAACTTATTATTATAGGTATCGGAGTAGGTACAGGTATAGGAACAAGCTCACTTATATCAAGACTATTAGGTCAAGGTGATAATAAAAAAGCTGCCAATGTTGCAGAACATGTAATTTTGTTATCTGCAATTTATGGAGTTGTGGTAGCTATCATTGGTGCAATTTTTGCAAAAGATATTTTACAACTTTTCACTGATAATCATAAACTAATAAGTATTGGTTCTGAATATATTCGCATTATCCTAGTTGGTTCATTTGCTATGTTTTTACCTATGATTGCAAATAATATTTTAAGAGGAGAAGGCAATACCTTTACACCGATGATAGCCATGCTTATCGGTTCCGTGCTCAATATAATTATTGATCCTATCTTTATTTTCGGATTAGGTTTTATGCCAAAATTAGGAGTAGCTGGAGCAGCATATGCAACAGTGCTCGCTCGTTTACTAAGTGGGGCCTTTTTAATTTATATTCTATTTAGTGATAAAAACGAGTTGAAAATTAATATGAAAAGTTTTGAATTTGAACCACAAATTATATTTGATGTCTATAAAGTTGGATTACCAGCCATGTTTATGCAATTTCTAGCTAGTTTTATGTTAGGTGGTATGAATCGTATCCTGGCAGAATATTCAGCTACAGCAATTGCTGCAGCCGGCATCTATTTTAGATTACAATCTTTTGTATTTATGCCCGTCTTTGGACTAAATCAAGGTTATATGCCAATTATAGGGTATAACTATGGCCATTACAAACCAGAACGAATGAAAAAAGCTATTAAATCTACCGTAATTGTTGCATTTTCTTTTACAACAGCTGGCTTTATCCTCTTTCAAACTATCCCTGAATTATTAATTAGTATGTTTAATAGTGATCCTGAATTGATTCGGATTGGTACCTCCGCTCTAAAAAAAATTAGCCTGGCCTTCCCTATTATTGGTCCAGCTATCATTATATCAACAACATTCCAGGCTTTAGGCAAGGGCTTTCCTAGTCTATTGTTTTCATTTTTAAGACAGATTGTCATCTTGCTTCCTGTCATGTATTTCTTTGGTAAATGGTTTGGATTAAATAATCTTTGGTATGCATTCCCCTTATCAGAAGTAATTAGTATTATCCCTGCTTCAATCTGGTTAATATATATATTACGCAATATTTTTAAAAGAATGCGCGCTGGTGAAGAAGAAGTGGTTTAACCACTTCTATTCATAGCGTAAAGCATCAATTGGATCTAACTTTGAAGCTTTAAAGGCAGGATAATAACCAAAGACTACACCAATTGTAATTGTTACCAAAAATGACAACCCAATTACCCAAATAGGAATTACTCCTTGCCACCAGTCAAAATATTTTCCAATCAGCATATTCGCTGTACTGGACAGAGTTACTCCAATTACAACCCCTATCATGCCACCAGCAAAGGCCATCATTACTGATTCCAACAAAAATTGAATTCTTATCTCTTTTCTGCTTGCGCCGATAGCCATCCGTAACCCTATTTCTCTAGTCCGTTCTTTAACGGTAACTAGCATAATATTCATAACTCCAATTCCACCAACTAGCAATGAAATAGCAGCTATTCCACCCAGAACATAAGTGAAGATTGTTACTACTTGTGAATAAATTCCAACTGAACTACTCAGACCTTCAAAATAATATCTACTTTCCCCTTCAGATGTTAGTCCATACTTTAATTTCAATAGATACTTAATCTGTTCCATTATATCTTTTTCTGAATGATCAGCTTGATATGGGATTAGTGCATAATCATAATACCTAGTTTGTCTGCGCCAAATTGAGCTAGCAGTTGTATGAGGTATTATAACAGAACTATCTGGAATAGTTAGTGTCGTATCAGCTTCTGCTAAAATACCAATAATTAGAAACTGTTTACGATCAATTTCTAGATATTGTCCGATAAAGTTACTAAATTCAGTTCTGTTTGAAAGTTCCCTTAAAAAAGTCTCTCCTACTACTGCTACCCGGCTACGATTGTTTAGATCACTCTGATCAAGATAACGTCCATACTTAACTTCCAGATTAGTTAATTCATCAGTGTTAGGCAAAGCTCCAATAATTCTATTATCTTTTGCTTGCCGGCCTACTTTTACATTAAAATATAATCGATAAAAAGGATAAATTTTATCGATTCCTTGAGCAGCATTTTGCAAATAATTAACATTTTCTGCAGTTAAATTACCTCGCTGTTGATAGGGGAGTTGAAAATTAGAACTTAAATATATTTGTCTAGTATTTAGATCCTGAAACTGACCACTAACAACTTTACTTGTACCTGAGCCAAGGGAGACCATGAGAATGACTGAACTCACACCAATAATTATCCCTAATAAAGTTAAAAATGTCCTAAACTTATTACTTTTAATACCACCAAAGGCAATACTATTTAAGGCAAAAAACCCCATGCTATCCCTCCTTATTCATGTCTTAATGCTTCTATAGGATTAAGTCTGGCTGCTTTAACGGCTGGATATATGCCAAAGAACAGACCGATACTTGTTGTAAAAACAAGTGAAGTAATAATTGCCCATTCTGGTACTTGATATGAGAAATCAATAAACTGAGTTGCAATATTTTCGGCAATTTCGGTAGAAAATATGCCCAATAATACACCAGCTGTTCCTCCACTAATACAGAGGACAATAGCTTCTATCATAAATTGAAATAAAATGTCTCTTCTTTTTGCCCCCAGTGCTTTTCGCAAGCCAATTTCTCGCGTTCTTTCTGTAACAATTACCAACATAATATTCATTAAACCAATTCCAGCTACTAACAAAGTCACACTAGCTACACTGCTTAATAATATTAATAAAACAGTCTTAACTACCTGCACCTGATCTAAACCAGAGACCCATTCTCTAACAAAAAATTTAGAACGGCCAAACTTATCTAATCCATAGCGAGAATTAAATATATTATTAATCTGCCTAATTACACCAGACGTTAACTTTTTATCAGAAACTTTAATCATTATCATACTAAAATTGGATCCTCTACCTCTTAATCTTTGATAAGTAGTTACTGGCATATATATATTATTTTCATTTATATTATTTGCAATAATAGATTCCTCTTTAGGAAGCAGGATCCCAATTATCCTAAAATTTGTGCCAAACATTCTAATATTCTTCCCTAATGGATCTTCCGTTGGAAACAATTTGCCTGCTATCTCCTGGCTTAAAACTGCAACTTTATTATTTTCTAATATATCAAAATTAGTCAAAAACCTGCCCCGAGCCAGATCCAGGTCATATAATAAATCAATATTTTCATTTCCAGCAATGATAGTAGCATCTTCTTCGCGTACACCTTTCCTAACACTCTCACTATCACTATAGCGTGGAGAAATTGCACTAATGTTCTCCCCGGTTACATTTTTAATCTGCTTAATATCACTTGGAGAAATTTCAGCCATTGAGCGTCTAGTATCAGGATCCCAACGAGTATAAGCTATTAATACATCAGTCGGTGCAATTTTTTCTAACTCTTGCAGTAAAAATACTTCTGCCCCTTGAATAATATATATAATTAAAATAACTGAGGCTATGCCAATAATAATACCAATTAAAGTTAAAAATGTTCTTATCTTATTATGCCAAATTTCATAAATTGCCAGCCTAATATATTCTAACCACTTCAACTAGGCTCACCTCTATAATCTTTTATTATCTCCTGGTCTACAATTTTCCCATCACGAAAATGAACGATCCGATCTGCATGTTCAGCAACCTCTCTTTCATGTGTTACCATAACTATTGTAATACCATCTTCATGCAGACCATTCAAAATGTTTAATATTTCAGACTCAGATTCACTATCTAAATTTCCAGTTGGTTCATCAGCAAGAATGATACTAGGATCATTTACTAGTGATCTGGCAATAGCCACCCGCTGTTTTTGACCGCCAGATAACTCATTAGGCTTATGTTCAACGCGATCTGCAAGACCAACTGCTGCTAATGCTGCCAATGCCTTTTCTTTGCGTTTGTTTTTTTTCAAACCACGATAGATCATCGGCTGTTCAACATTCTTCAAAGCAGAAAACCTTGGTAAAAGATTAAAAGTCTGAAAGACAAAACCAATCTGTATATTACGAATTTTTGCCAATTCCCTCTCTTTTAGGGAACTAATATCATTACCTGCTAATTGATAAAAGCCAGATGTGGGAGTATCAAGGCAGCCTAGGATATTCATTAATGTTGATTTTCCTGAACCAGACGGCCCCATAATTGCTACAAACTCTCCTGATTTCACTTTAAAAGAAACGTCTTGTAAAGCATGTACTGCAAGTTCACCAGATCCATAAGTTTTATTTAATTCATCTACATCTATTACATACTTATTACTTACCATCTTCTTCCACCTTTTCTGCATTCTTTTCGGCTTTAACTTGAATTAACTGACCCTCCTGCAGGTTACGCAGAATATTAAATGGACCAATAATAACTTCTGCTCCTTTTTCTAGACCAGATTCTATCTCCACTTGACTAAGATTGCGCAGTCCTGTCTCAATATTTTTTTTGCGTGAAACACCATTATCATTTACCATGACATACTTCTGTTCTTCACCCAGTATCGCCATTAATGGTAGACTAAATACGTCTTTTAAATCATGAGTCATAATCTCTGCAGAAACAAACATACCAGGTTTTAGTTTTTGAAAACCTTCATTAAGACTGATAATAGTCTCATATTTATTTATATTACCTTCCTGAATAGCTATTGGAGAAATTTCTTTTACTTCTCCCTTCAAAATACCATTATAATTATCACTACTCACTGTTACAGACTGGCCAACTGCTACTTCATTGATATTAACTTCATCAACTAAAGCTCTTATCTCTAGATCAGAAATATCAGCTACTTTAATAACTGTATCTCCTGCTTCAACCATTGACCCGTCTTGCACACTTAACTCAATGACAGTTCCAGTATAAGGTGAATAAACATCTATTTTTTTTAATTTATCACTAATTTCATTAATTTTTGTTTTAACTTTTTCAATACTTAATTTAGCCAGACGTTTTTCTCGCAGAAAGATATTCTGATCAGCAAATTCTACTTTTAACTGTTCAATACTGCTTTCAGCCTGCTGGAGTGAAGTCCTAGCTATTTTTAATCTATTTACTTTCGTCTGGTTAAGAAATTTTTCTAGTTTTTTATTTAGATTATCTTTTTCAATTTTTAAATTTGAAATTTTGTTTCTAATTGCTTCTACTTCATTTTTAGCTATTGCTCCTTCAGAGAGTAAATATTCTTTTTTGGCAAGGTCATCTTTTAACTGGCTTAAATCAACGATAATATTCTCAATCTGATTATTGTAATCTGCTTCAATTTCTGCAAGACTAATTTTTTCTCTCTCCAGGGCCAACTTAGCTTTCTCAATCTCCTGTCTCGCATTATTTAACCTATGTTGACGCAGTTCTTCTTCTTTTTCTCTCTGGGCCAACATCTTTTCATAATTAAGATTTGCTTCCTCTAACTCTATTTGTAAATTTTGCAACTGATCACGGAATAAATCACCTGATAATTTGGCTACAAGATCACCTTTGGCAATTAAGTCTCCTTTCTCTACTTCCAGACTAGAAATAAGACTCTCTACCTCAGTTTTAACATCCTGGTCCTCACTAACTACCACATTTCCATCAGCAGTTACATGTTTAGTTAAATTACCTAAAACAAGTTCTTGGGTTTCAACAACTACTGCTTCCTGCTGTTGAGCAGATGTCTGCTGTGAACGATAGTAATAGAATCCTCCCCCAAGCATCGCAATAATAATCAATACAATCATAATTTTTTTAAACATCTTTATCCTCCCAATTTAAATCAGCCTCAATCATCATATTTATAACTTCTTTATTATATTCAATAATTGTAGCATTATAATTTATTTTTTTTCTATAATAACTAGATTGCTTCTGTAAATAATCTGCTAAAGAAATGATTCCTTGTTCATAACGCATACGTGCAATCTCTACCTCTCTAGCTGATGAAAGTAAGATATTATCTAATAAATCTATTCTTTTAGCTTTAGAATCTAAATTTTGATACTGTTTATCTGTCATCTGCCAAATGTCATCTAATATCTTTTGCTTCTCATCTTGCAAATTTTTAATAGTAAGCAGAATAGATTCTTCTTTATTTTCACGCTTGCTATTTTGATAATTATCAAAATTATAATTTACATTAAAATATAAACCATAATCTGCTGGAAATTTTCTTTCATCATCTACCGCAATTTTGGCCTGTAAATTCACCTCAGGCCTATTAGCAGATTTTACCCCTTGATAAACTAAATTCTGCAATTTAATCTTTTTTTCCATAATTTCTAAAGAAATTTGGCTATTTATGATATATTTCACATATTTATCTTTACTTAAATTCCAGGTTAACATTTCATTTAATGCCTTAATCTCAGGTAGTTCATCCAGACCTGTTAACATTTTTAATTCATCTTTGGTCTGTAATAATTTAACCTGAATATCTTCTACTGCCAATTTGTTTTCCAATAGAGCAATATTTATTTCTAAAAGATCTACTTCTGCCCTTTCACCCTGTCTGATCAGGTTTTTTACTCTTTCTTTTGTTCTCTCATTCTCTGTTAATAAGACTTGTTGATTTCTCAATTCTTGTTTTAGAGTTAAATAATTATAATAATTATCTACGAGTTCTTTTTTTACACTCTTAATTTTGTTTTCAATCTCAGCTCTTTTACGCATGATAGTAATCTGCTGGTTTATTGCTTGCAGATCATTATCAGTTTCTTGATTAAAATTATCTGTAATTTGATATTGATATGTAAAAACACCTCTGCCAAGTAAATCCACTTCATCTTCTTCTAAAAGACTCTGATTATAATTTATCCTGCTTTTTTCACTTAATTGTTTACTTACATCTATCTGGGTACTCCCTGGAGATTCATTTTTTGTAAATATATCATAATTACTACTGATATTGATCTGCAAATCTTTCACATACCTTTGCTCCCATAATTGATAATCATCTAGTAGCAATCGATACTCTTGCTTCAGATAATTTAATTCAGCTGAATTTTGCAGGGCTAAATCCTCTAACTTGACTAAATTACTCTCCTCAACTGCTAGTGCCCCTCCTGACCAAAGAAAACTTAATAATAAAACTAATAAAACAAAACATTTACTTCTCATGACAAAAAGTTACCACCTTTCAAAATAATTACTTAATAATAGTGCACTAGTTTGCTAATGCACTATTATTATAATTGCTATTTAATACTTATGTCAAGGATTATTTTTAATAAATAATAGCTGGCACTTAGGCCAGCATATATTTATTAAGATAGATTTTAATTATCTCCTTCTGCTTGATGACGTTGCAAACCCTCCTTTAATACTTGGTCCTCTCCGCCGGTATGCGTCACCCAAAGTGTTAATACCTGAGTCTTTAACTCATTTACTAATGCTTTGTCTATATTATCTTTTAAAAAAACATCATATTTAATTTCATTTAAAACTTCCATTAAACTTTTGTGTATTTCTTTATGTTCAGCTAATCCGTCTTTATTGTATTTAGCATGATATTTTTCTTCTAATGCAAAATGTGTATTAAAATAATCTGTTAAAAAATAAAACATATCTTCAACTTCTGTTTTTATTAAAGCCTGATCAGCATTTGCACCTAGATCCATTTTTAAATTATTAATCATCTTCTCAATTCTATCAAAAAGCACTTTATGTTGTTTGTCTATTACATCAATGCCTACTTTATAACTATCATCCCATTCTAATTGCAAAGCACAACCCCCTTAATGTTATCTTATTCTCTAAATATTATAACATTTATTAGTAAAAAATGCTATAAAAAACCGCAGATAATCTTTCTCATCTGCGGTAATTATTACTATTTATCAATTTATATAAAAAGACTCATGTTAGATTCATCAGCAGCTCCAAGAAAAGTAGCTACTCCACCAACTTCAACCCCATCTATTAACTCCATTTTTTTAATACCTAACATATCCATTGTCATCTGACAAGCAACAAGTTCCACACCATTGTCTTGCGCCTGTTTTATTAACTCTTCTAAAGAGTCAACCCCTTTTTCTTGCATGATATTACGAATCATTTTAGGTCCCATGCCCAACATATTCATTTTAGAAAGAGGTAATTTTTTACTTCCTTTTGGCATCATACTACCAAACATCTTTTCCATGAAACTTTTCTCTACCTGTGCAATATTTTCTTTGCGCAAAATATTTAGGCCCCAGAATGTAAAAAACAATGTAACTTTATTACCCATTGAGGCAGCACCATTTGCGATAATAAATGAAGCAATTGCTTTATCCAATTCACCACTAAAAACAACCATTGTTTTTCCCTTTTTAGCTACAGAACTTTCGGTTAGATTATTTGATTTATTACTTCTCTTACCTTTCATAATAGTTACTTTTAGTTCCTCTGAAAGCTCTTCTATATTCAAAACAGTATTACCGGTATTTTTAGACCAGGCTCTGATATCTTTTGCAAATCCAGGATCAGTTGCTTTAACTTCAAGTATATCCCCTTGCTTAAGTTCTTCCATCTTTTTATAAACTCGCATAATTGGACCCGGACACTGTAAACCACAAGCATCTAATTCAACCACCTTAGCTCGCTTATGATTTAACATTTCGCTACCAGCTAGTTGGCCATCTTCAGGATTTGATGCTGATGTCAATCTATCAAGATCTGGATCCTCAATTATTTCAGCCTTATCATCTTGAACGGCCATATATAGTCTGTAGCCACCACTCAAATTGCGTATTTTTTTAAAACCATGTTGCATTAAAATCCTTGCTGCTATATATCCTCTTAAACCTACCGCACAATAGACGATATATTCTTTTTCTTTATCTAATTCATCTAGCCGTTCTCTTAATTCATTTAAAGGTATATTAACTGAATTAGCTAGTTCCCCTAATTGTGACTCAATTTCCTCTCTAATATCAAGCATAACTGTTTGATTTTGATCAAACTGATCAACTTCATACCAATGAGCAGTATGCACAAGCTCATCTAAGATATTGCCAGCTGCAAAACCGGCCATATTTACAGGGTCTTTTGCTGAACCAAAAGGAGGAGCATATGCTAATTCTAATTCCTGCAGATCATAAACTGTCAGACCATTTCTAATTGCAGTTGCAAAAACATCTATTCTCTTATCAACTCCATCATAACCAACAATCTGTGCTCCTAGTACTTTTCCTTGATCAGGAGAGAATAATAATTTTATCATCATAGGCACTGCACCGGGATAATAACCAGCATGATTATTTACATCAATATGGATGGCCTGATAATCAATATTTAATTCTTTTAATCTTTTTTCAGCAGGACCAGTAGAACCTACTGCAAGATCAAAAACTTTTGCGATCGATGTACCTTGTGTACCATTATATGTTTCTTGGCGTCCACATATATTATTAGCAACTATTCTCCCCTGTTTATTCGCAGGACCTGCTAACGGAATACGAGCCGGCTTGCCTGTTACATAATCAGTTATTTCTATTGCATCTCCAATTGCATAAATTGAAGCATCATTTGTCTGTAAATATTCATTAACCATTATGCCGCGTGTTTCACCAATTTCAAGGCCTGCTTCTTTAGCGAGTTTGGTATTGGGACTTACGCCAATCGCCAGCACAACCATATCTGCTTTTAATTTCTTCCCACTCTGTAGGCTGACTATTTTGCTTTCATTATTATCTTCAATTGAAGTAAGACCATCACCTAAATGGAGATCAACCCCTTTGGTCCGCATGTGGTTATGCACCATAGCAGCCATTTCATAATCAATTGGACCCATAACCTGATCTAACATCTCTACAATTGATACTTCAATACCTCTTTCATGTAGGTTTTCAGCCATCTCCAAGCCAATAAAACCCCCACCAACTACAACTACACGATCAGGTTTGCGTTTATCAACAAAACTTTTGATCTGATCTGTATCTGGAATATTTCTTAAAGTAAAGACCCCGGTAAGATCGATACCAGGCAATGGTGGCTTAATTGGTTCAGCCCCGGGCGAAAGTATGAGGTAATCGTATTTTTCACGATATTCTTCATCTTTTTGTAAATCTTTAATCAAAATCTCTTTGTTTTCTCTATCTATCTTAATTGCTTCATTTTTTATGCGCACATCAATATTAAATCTTGCTTCCATTGCTTCTGGTGTCTGAACAAGTAATTTTTCTCTTTCCGGTATTACTTCACCAATATGGTAAGGGAGACCACAGTTAGCAAAAGAAATATATTCACCTTTTTCTAACATTATAATTTCTATCTTTTCATCCATTCTTCGTAAACGTGCTGCTGTACTTGCTCCTCCAGCAACTCCACCAACAATAATAACTTTTTTTGTCATCTTAATCCTCCTGTTGTGATAAATTATTTCTAATCTTCCACTAATAAATTAACTATTTTTATTGCCTGCTCATTTACAACGTAATAATGCCTTTCCAATCCCTCTCTTTTACTCGCTAAAATCCCAACATCTCTTAACTTTGCCAGATGCTGTGATAATGTTGATTGGGGTATATCTAAACAAGTCTGCATATGTGAAACATGACATCCTTCTTCTTCAATTAGACCCTTAACAATACAAAGTCTGACCGGATGGGCCAGTGCTTTTAATAGATTTGCTTTTTCTTCTAAAATGTTTAAGTCAATATCAATTGTACTTCTATTCTCTTGATTTGCAAAATAATCCATAAAAACACCTCCAAATACTTCTTTATCGTTATATTTAAATAATACGATATAGTTGCTAAAAAGTCAAGGGGAAATAATTATCTACCCTTATTCATTTAATATATTGATAAAATTTCTCGTCATTTCCGCTGTAAACCCCCAGATAACTTGCTCCTGATATTCATAAAAATAGATTGGTCGGACTCCTTCTCTAAATTTATATTGAATACCATTTTTTATTAAATGAAAGGGAAAGTCATCACCAAGTTCTGACATTACTTTAGTCATATGTTTCTGGGGTGGATTTTCTATTAAAAAATCTACTGGTACTGTAAACAACTTTTTCACTTCTGCTGGATTAGCTTTAATTTCAGAAAATTTAACTCCTTTTAAAATACCAACATAAGCATAGATTACAAAATTATAAGGAGTATAGAGATAATCAATCTCTCCTAATATTTCAATTTGTTCTTTATCTAAACATAATTCTTCACAGGTCTCCCGCACAGCAGCTTGACAAAAACTCTCACCAAATTCAACTCTGCCCCCAGGAAATGAGACTTCACCTGGTTGAGTATTTAATTCTTCTGCACGTATCTGATAAATGAGATGTGTTTCACCATCTATTTCAATTAGAGGAAGTAATATAGCAAAATATTTTTTGATATGGAGTGGCCCTGGTAGCTTATTTTTAATCTTTTTTTTAATTAGTTCAATCTGCATTGCAAATCCTCCTTGAAGAAAAATCTGCCGAAGCTAACTAGCCCCGACAGATTAATTTATTGAGCTAGTTATTTAACTTTTTCTCTAAGCATTTTATTAACCATACCAGGATTTGCTTTACCTCTTGTTTCTTTCATTACCTGGCCTACTAAATAACCAATCGCTCTATCTTTACCAGCCTGAATATCTTCTACTGCATCCGGATTATCAGCAATAATGCGATTCACAATTTCAGCTAACTTGTCGGAATCACTAATCTGTTTAAGTCCTTCTTCTTCAACAATTGCAGCTGGTCTATCACCAGTCTCAAACATCTTTTCAAATACGGTTTTTGCAATTTTGCCACTGATAACTCCATCATCTACCATCTTTAACATGGTCCCCAATCCTTCTGCATCTATCTTGCTTGCAGAGACTGTCAGCTCACTTTCATTTAAAAGACGTAAATATTCACTCATAATCCAATTACTAATTGTCTTGGGATCATTAAAGTAACTAATAGTCTCTTCAAACAATAATGCCATTTCTTTATCCCCAGTAAGTACACCTGCATCATAAGCTGGGAGACTGAATTCAGAAATAAATCTTTTATATTTTTCCCGTGGAAGTTCTGGTAAAGTCTCATTAATTTCAGCTACCCACTCCCGACTTATTTCTAGTGGTACAAGATCTGGTTCCGGAAAGTATCTATAATCATGAGCTTCTTCTTTACCCCGCATAGATATTGTTTTATTTAATTTTTCATCCCAGGTTCTTGTCTCCTGTACAACTTCTTTATTATTATCAAGTAATTTTTTTTGCCTTGCTACCTCATATTCTAACCCTTTTTCGACTGAACTAAATGAGTTCATATTCTTAAGTTCCGCCTTGACGCCTAGTTCTTTTTGTCCGACTGGTCTTAATGAGACATTAGCATCACATCTTAATGAACCTTCCTCCATGTTACAATCGGATATATCTAAGTATTCCATTGTCTTTTTCAATTCAGTTAAATAAGCCCTTGCTTGAGCAGGAGAACGCATATCCGGCTCACTTACAATTTCAATTAAAGGAATTCCACCTCTATTATAATCAATTAAACTTCCTGTAGATTTATCAATTGTACCCTCATGGATTAATTTACCGGCATCTTCTTCCAAATGAACTCTTGTTACACCAATATTAAAAATACCTTCTTCGGTTTCAATCTCAATCTGACCATCCTGAGCAACTGGTAAATCATATTGAGATATCTGATATGCTTTTGGCAAATCCGGATAAAAGTAATTTTTACGATCAAATTTACTATATTCAGCTATCTCACAATTCAATGCAAGTCCTGCCATTATCGCATAATCAACTACTTTTTTATTTAATACTGGCAAAGTTCCCGGTAGACCAACACAGACTGGGCACGTATTTTCGTTTGGATCGGCCCCAAATGATGTACTACAGCCACAGAAGATTTTTGATTCTGTTGATAATTGTAGATGTACTTCAAGGCCAATTACTGTTTCATAATTAGTTGCCATCTTTATCACCTCTCTTTTTATAATTTAACTCTTTTTTTGTTAATATCGAGTATTTTTTCTAATGTATAAGCAGCTTGTAATATCTTGCCTTCACCAAAATGCGGCCCGATCATCTGTAAGCCAATTGGTAACCCTTTACTATCAAAACCGGCTGGTATCGAAATCGCTGGAACTCCAGCAATATTAACGGGTACGGTAAAGATATCAGCATGATACATTTCCAATGGATCTTTCTTTTCACCAAGTTTAAATGCCGTAGTTGGAGCAGTAGGTGATATTATTAAATCATAATCTTTAAAAAGATTATCAAAATCTTCTTTAATTATTGTTCTTACTTTCTGGGCTTTTAAATAAAATGCATCATAATAACCAGAACTCAAAGCATATGTACCAAGCATTATTCTTCTTTTAACCTCAGGACCAAATCCTTCATGACGAGTATGTGTAAACATATTCTTAATATCGTCATCTTTTTCGCTACGATAGCCATACCTTACACCATCATAACGGGCCAAATTTGAACTAGCTTCTGCTGGAGCTATAACATAATAAGCTGCTAACGCATATTCTGCTCCAGTTAAATGCACTTCTTCTACTTCAGCACCTGCATCTTCAAGCTTTTTTACTGCAGCTAAAACACTTTCTTTTACTTCATTATCAAAATCGATATCGAAATATTCGGCAGGCAAACCAATTTTCATGCCCTTTACATCTTCTTTTAAAAAATCTGTATAATCGGGATAATCCTGATTCACAGATGTGGAATCATGGGGATCATGGCCAGTAATCACATTCATCATAATCGCAGAATCAGTGACATCTTTGGTAATTGGACCAATCTGATCTAATGATGATGCAAATGCAACCAAACCATAACGAGAAACACTACCATAGGTTGGTTTAAAACCAACAACACCACAATAGGAAGCAGGCTGTCTAATTGATCCACCCGTATCTGACCCTAAAGCAGCTACAACTTCGCCAGCAGCAACTGCTGCAGCAGAACCACCACTTGAACCTCCCGGAGCATAGTCTAGATCCCATGGATTATGCGTATTATGGAAAAAAGAGTTTTCTGTAGAAGAACCCATCGCAAATTCATCCATATTAGTCTTGCCCAGAAATATTGCTCCTGCATCTTGCAATTTATTTGTTACCGTTGCATTATAAGGAGGGCAATAATCTTCTAGCATCTTTGAACCACAGGTAGTTAGAATACCTTCTGTAGAGATATTATCTTTAAGTCCAACTGGCATACCAGCTAAAATTCCTTTTTTATCAGAAAGGTTGTCCAACTGCGCTTCTGCTTTTTCTCTAGTCAAACTTATAAATGATTTTACATCTGATTCAACATTATCTATTCTATTATAATAAGCTTCTGTCACTTCTTGAGCAGTAATATCGCCTTTTTCTATTAATTTTCTAATTTGGTGAATAGTCATTTCATATATTTCCATTTTTCTTACCTCCTTTAACTAGTTATCACTCATAATGCGGGGTGCCTTAAATAATCCATTCTTCTTATCAGGTGCATTAGCGAGTGTCTTTTTCCGATTTAGTGATTCTCTTGCTTTATCATCTCTTAATACGTTCTTCATTGGCACTGTATAAGCTGTTGGAGTAACATTTTCTGTATCCAACTCTTTAAGTTTATCTACATAGTCAATAATACTGCCAATCTGTTCAGTATACTCTTCTTTTTCCTTTTCAGCTAATTTTAAATGGGCCAGGTTAGCAACATATTCAACATCTTTCCGACTGATCATTTCAATACCTCCTTGTTTTTATCAAACATTTCTTTGAACTCCGCTTCTGTCAAAATCTTTACTTCCAGTTCTTGTGCTTTAGCTAGTTTTGAACCAGGATTTTCTCCCACTACTAAATAATCAGTTTTACTGCTAACAGTAGAGGTAGCTCTACCTCCAGCCTGTTCAACAATATCTTTAATCTCTGAACGGGTATATTCCTGTAAACTACCTGTAAAAACAAACCTCTTATCTGCTAAAAATTTAGCTTCCTCTACTTCTTCAGAACTATCTTTTTCTAACTTTACTCCTGCCTGTTTTAGACGTGTAATTAAATCTTTATTTTGCGGTTCTGTAAAGAAATTAACTATACTCTCTGCAGTAGCCGGACCAATTTCATCAATGCTTTCTAACTCTTCCCGATTAGCTCCTGCTATTTCATCCAAACTGGAGTAATTATCTGTAAGTAATCTTGCTCCCCCAAGTCCCACATGCCTTATACCAAGCGCAAATAATACTCGGAAAAATGGCTGATCTTTACTATTTTCAAGCGCTTCAATCACATTATCAGCAGATTTTTCTCCCATTCTCTCTAGTTGTTTTAAATGATCAACTTTTAAAAAATAGAGATCAGCATAATCTTCAATTAAATTATTTTCCAACAATTGATCAACTAGTGCTGGTCCAACCCCCTCAATATTCATTGCATTTCGAGAAACAAAATGCAAAATACCTTCTTTTCTTTGGGCAGGACAGGTAATATTAGTACACCTTGTTACCGCTTCTCCTGCAGGTCTTTTTACATCTCCTCCACAAACAGGACAATAATTAGGCATAGAAAATATTTTTTCTGCGCCTGTTCTTTTTTCTTTAATCACTTTCACAACTTCAGGTATTACATCACCTGCTTTTTGGATTAGGACATGATCACCAATTCTAACATCTTTTCGTTTTACTTCATCTTCATTATGCAAAGTTGCTCTACTAACTGTTGACCCCGCTATCTCCACTGCTTCTAAAACAGCGGTCGGAGTTAAGGCCCCGGTACGGCCAACAGAGATTTCAATATCTTTTACAACTGTTGTTCTTTGCTGAGCCGGAAACTTATATGCAACAGCCCAACGCGGACTTTTGGCTGTGCTACCAAGTATTTTTCTCAGATCAAGCTTATTAACTTTTATTACTAGACCATCTATTTCATAGTCTAAATCATCTCGACTTTCTTGCCACTTTTCACATAGTTTATAAACCTCATCAATACTGTCTGCTTTTTGATACCAATTTACTTTAAAACCCAGTTCTTTGAGCCTCTCTAATGCTTCTGAATGATAACTAATCTTACTTTCATTCTCACTAATCCAGTCATAAATTAATATGGAAAGATTTCTTTGAGCAGCAATACTTGGATCTAGTTGTCTTACTGAACCAGCAGCTGCATTACGTGGATTAGCAAATAAATCAGTTTCTTCAGCTAAACGTTTTTGATTTATTTCAGCAAAATTACTTTTACTAATAAAAACCTCGCCTCGAACTTCAAGATTTATATCTTCCTGTAATTTAAGTGGTAATGAGTTAATTGTTCTAAGATTTGCTGTAACATCTTCTCCCACTACCCCATTACCTCTTGTCGCCCCCTGCCTAAACTGACCATTTTCATAAGTCAATATGGCAGACAAACCATCTATTTTATGTTCAACAACAAATTCAACTTCATTTTGCTCTGTTATTTTATATATTCGTTCTGCAAAATCTTTCAATTCCTGTTCATTAAAAGTATTATCAAGACTTAACATCTGTTGAGAATGTTCAACTTTTTTGAATTTATCAAGTGGTTCACCACCAACTCGTTGACTGGGAGAATCCTCGCTAATCAATTCAGGAAAATCAGCTTCTAATTTAAGTAATTGCTGCATTAATTCGTCAAATTCAGCATCAGTTATTTCTGGGTTATCTTGCACATAATATTGATGTTCATGGTATCTAATCTTCTTTCTTAATATTTTTATTCTTTCTTTAGCCTGCTTTTTAGTAAGTTCTGACATGCAAAACCTCCTTGATTTTCTTTGCTTAAACTCTCTGGATTGGGGCGAATTCAGCTAATAAAATCTTTGTTTTACCATTTTTAAATTTTACAGTTATTTTAGATCCACCGTCAGGACTTACTCTTAAAATAGTCCCTATCCCCCAACGTGGATGAACAACTTTCTGACCTAATTTATATTTACGTTTCTTTTCTTCAGTTGCTGGATCAGCAGCTATAGTACTTTCATCTATTTCTCTGCCATTTATAAATTCATGCGGAATTTCATCTAAAAAAGGTGATGGTGGATTCATTTCTCGTTCACCAAACCTTAACCGCAAACGGGCTCTGCTTAAAAACAACAAGTTCATTGCCCTTGTCATACCAACATAACACAACCTTCTCTCTTCTTCCATACCTTCCCGATCATACATTGAATTAGTATGAGGAAAAATACCTTCTTCCATTCCAGCCATAAATACTACTGGAAATTCTAAGCCTTTGGCAGCATGAAGTGTCATTAAAGTAAGATTATCATTTTTTTCTTCAAGATTGTCCAGATCAGAAATTAAGGCAACTTCTTCTAAGAAACCAGCCAGTGTATTATTCTCACTTTTACGCATAAACTCATTAATCACTGAAAATAGTTCCTCAATATTTTCTAATCTATCCTTTGCCTCCTGGCTTCCATCTTCAACTAATTTCTTACGATAACCACTCTCTACCAATACTTTTTCTGTTAACCGGGCCAAGGCCAGCTCTTCCTTTTCGCTACGCAGTCTTTCCATGAAAGCAAAAAAATCTTTAATTCTTTTTTGATAAGCTCCCGTTAAAGGACCTATCTTTTCTGCTTCCAGTCCAGCCTGATAAAGATCTAGCTTATGTTCAACTGCATAAGCTTGTAATTTTCCAACTGTTCCCGCCCCAATACCTCTACTAGGTCGATTAATTATTCTAAGTAAATTAATATCATCTGCTGGATTATATAATACTCTAAGATAAGCCATAATATCCTTGATTTCCATACGTTCATAAAAACGCACTCCCCCAATAATCTGATAGGGAATACTATATTTCATTAACATATCTTCAAAAACTCTAGATTGAGAATTTGTTCTATAAAGAATAGCCATATCTTTAAAGTTATATTCACCTTTTTTTAATTCTTTGGCTGTACTACAGATAAAATCAGCCTCATCTTTTTCATCTTTGGCCTCATATATCTCTAGACCTGCCCCTTCTCCCCGGTCAGACCAAAGATCTTTTTCTTTACGTGAACGATTATTTTTAATGACAGATTGAGCTGCCTTTAATATTTTTTCTTTTGAACGATAATTTTGTTCCAGTTTGATTACCTTTGCATCAGGATAGTCATCTTCAAAATTGAGGATATTACTAATATCTGCACCTCTAAAACCATAGATTCCCTGATCAGGATCCCCTACCACACAGATATTTCGGTTCTTCTCTGCTAATAAGTTCACTAATCTATACTGAGCAAAATTAACATCCTGATATTCATCAATTAAAATATATTTAAATCTTTTCTGATAAAATTTTAAAACAGCCGGGTATTTAACAAAAAGATCAACTGTCAACATAATTAAATCATCAAAGTCTAGTGCATTATTATCTTTTAATTTTTCTTGATAACGGCTATATATTTCTGCTGACTTTCTGGAAAAATAGCTTTTACCTGACATGTCAAGATCAATTGCTCTTTTTAGCATATTCTTGGCATTGCTGATTTCATTTAAGACTGCAGCAGCTTTCATTTTCTTGCGATCAAGATTCATCTCTTTTACTACTTCTTTTACCAGTTTTCTTTGGTCTGCCGAGTCAAAGATGACAAAATTATTATTATATCCAAGTTTGCCAATTTCCTTTCTCAAAATTCTAACACAAAATGAATGAAACGTACTAACTGTTAGCCCTGATATATTTCCTCCTAATGAGGCTGCCACTCTATTTTTCATCTCTTCAGCTGCTTTGTTAGTAAAAGTTACTGCTAAAATAGAATAAGGATTAACACCCTCACCAATCAGATAGGCTATCCTTCTGGTAAGAACTCTAGTTTTACCACTACCAGCACCAGCTAAGACCAATAAAGGTCCTTCTTTATGTTTTACTGCCTCTTTTTGGGGGTTATTTAATCCATCTAATACCTTTTCCTGCACATAATCACTCCTCATTATTGCTAAAAGTATCTAGTATAATCTCTTTCATAATTAGTCTGTCTTTAAAATAAATAAGGTGACTGATACAATCACAGTCACTGGCACCAAAGCCTTCCAGGATGATTTTTCCTTTTTTAGACAAATATATTTCCAGGAGATAGACCCCTCTTTTCGGTAAAAGACCCATATTTTACCTCCGTTTATTTTTATCTCTAACTCTTTATATTCTAGATAATTGGCCATTTATCCTTCATTAATATTAGATATTACATATTTTATCAGATAAATGCATGAGATACAAAAAACCGGCTCAAATTCACCGGTTAATACCATTCAATATTTACATCTTTTTGTAATCTTTTTAAATTTTCAGCTAGCCGATCCACAATCTGGCTCCTTACTCCTAAGGATATTGGCAGATTCAAATTTTGATGTGATTCATTAACAGCTCTTCCAACTAAAAAATTTATTTGATCACTTTCTAAGAGCATCCTGAGCAGTTTAGTAGCTCCATCCTTCCCTTCAGGTAACATCTGGCCCTGTTTATAATTTGTTAATTGTTCTAAAACACTGTTTAGAGTTAACAAACCTTCTGTCACAAGGTCAATTCCAGATAATTTACCTTCCGGTGGGATCTTTTGATTAGGATATTCTAATGATACTTCCAGGTTCACCTTTAGTTCCCTAGCTGCAATTGCTGCCGTTGTTCCTCCACTGATTATCTTCTTTCCGTTAAAATTTTTAAATTTATTAATTATTAATTGGTCATCACTCTTGTTTTTCGGTGGTCCTGTTAATAATATTAGTTTTCTTTTTTCTCTGAATTTCATTCCTGCAATTGTAAAATCATCTCCAGGTCTAAAATCATAATAAGCCTTACATATCTCAGTTAATTTATTAATTATTAATTCTAGTTTTTCATTTTTTGCTGTTATTTTAGCTATTCTTTCCGCAAAACCCTGCCAACCAAGGCCGAAATTCAATATTCCACCAATACCTGCATGGACTACACCATCACTAACTAAAAATATCAGATCTGTTTCATTTAATTTAAATTTTGTTTCTCTAACTAGGCGGTTAGCTATTTTAAACTCTCTATAATTTGCTTTAATAACCTTTCCTTCTCTTACAATAAAGGCGGAAGGTGTATCTATTTCAATTAATCGTACCTGGCGGTCTTTATCCACCTTCAATACTGCTAATGTTGCAAAAGCAGTACCTCTATTTTCACATACTGGTAATGTCTCTAAAATAGTAGATACTATTTCCTGTAATGGTAGCTCTTTATCTAATAAGCCAATTGCAATTTTTGCAGTTAAAGTAGATAATATATTCGCCTTAATGCCACTTCCCAATCCATCAGATAAGACAAGTAAGGTTGTTTCATCTTTTTTGATAATTTCTACATTATCTCCACAAACCTCTTCCCCAAACTTAGGAATTGATTTATAAAATTCTTCAAAAACTAATTCCATCTCATTCACCTGCTTTAATTAAATCTGTAAGCTCATAAAGGGCTGCTTTTGTTTCTACAGTAGTTTCACCTAACAGACCTGCAATTTCCTGAACTATCTTCATCTGCTTATGAACAACATCATTTGCTTTAGCTGCTGCCATTTTTTTCATTTCTTTAAAATGCTTTTTTTGCTTTTCCTGTTCAGTAACATCAGTCAAGATTCCTACAATAACATGATGTTCTTCGACTACAAAGATAGTCTGATCAACAACTAACTCCCCTTCATTATAAGTTGCAATCTGATGGATAATTGATTTGCGTTGACGCCATACCTGTTGAAAGGATGTAATATCAAGAAATTTATTTAAGTTTTTCCCCTTAGTACGGGTACTACTCATATTAAATAGTTTTTCTGCAACTGGATTAAATTTTTGCACTATCATATCATCATTTACCACAATTATAGCATTATGAGAAGATTCAACAATAATATGTGATAATGACTCTGCTCTTGCTTTCATATAAGGTATACACATCTTTTTTTCTGCTAAACCTTGATAAACAGCAATTGCTTTTTCCCGACAACTATTATAACCACAACCACCACAATTTGTCTCATCTTCTGTTGTATATTTTCCGATTTCTTTTAATATTTTTCTGATTTCATTTTCAGTAGGCAGGGAAAATAATTTTTTTCTATTTTGATGTACTTGCTTTTTAGACAAAATTGGATCACTGAAATCCAGGTCATTAGTATATTTATCTTTCATATAATCATTGATCATTTTTTTTCGAGCCGGTATGCTATAATTATTTTTCAGGCCAGGTCCATTGATACATCCACCTTGACAGGCAAGCATTTCTACAAAATCAGCATTAACTCGTTCATTTTTAATATCTTCTAAAAATGCGAGAATATCTTGCTGGCCACTTACAGAATAAACCGTCTTAGAATCATTTTTTTCTCTCTCAAAAAATCCTGCTGCCTTTAATGCACCACCAGTCAGAGCATAATTTGCTATCTCTACAGAACATGGCTGATCCATTTCCTCTATTTCTAAAGCAGCGAGATTAATGTTATTTTCTTGAAACAAAGTTTTTAATTGCTCAAAAGTCAGAACCAGGTCAGGCCTTTTCTGCTTATTTTCAATTTTTAACATTTCATCTTGTTTTGCCAGACAGGGACCAATAAAAATTACCTTCCAATCACCAACAAGTTGTTTTTTTAATTGATTCGCATGTAAAATCATCGGAGAAACCACTGGAGCTAAGCAATCTAATAATTCCGGATAATGTTTTTCAATTAAATTAACTAGACTGGGACAACAAGATGAAATCAATGGAATATCTCTATTACTTAGTAAGTTATTAAACTCTTTTACAACATCAGATGCTGCTGAAGCTGTTTCCCCAATAAAATCGAAACCTAACTTCCTTAGGCCACTAATAATTTTTCCAGGTTCAATTCCAGGAAAAGCACTTATAAAAGAAGGTGCCAAAGATACGGCTAACTTACTTTCAGAAGACAGATAAGCTGCTAACTTTTTTTGGGGAAAGACTGGTCGTTTAGCTCCCTGAGGACAGACCTTTACACAATTACCACAATAAATACACTTCTCTTCAATAATCCAGGCCTGATTATCTTCAAAACCAATAGCACTAACTTCACATTCACGCAAACAGCGATGACAATCTTTACAGACTGCTTTCCTAACTTCTATTACATTTTTCATTTAAATATCACCTTCAGTTAGATACTCATTAAAAATTTCTTTTGCATTATCAGGGGTTACGCCAGAAATCTGTTTACCAGCAATACTTATATTGACTGATTCTGTGCAATTCCCTTGACAAAAACTACCTTTCAGTATAATTTTAGCTTCTAATTGATAATCATTTATTAACTTTTTAAAGATATTGACTATTTTTTCAGATCCTTGCAAATGACAACTACTGCCAACGCAAATAGCTATTTCCTTCAAGAATAAACCCCCTTAGAACAATCAATGTGAATTGCTTCACAAATAATTCTATACTAAACGTTTTTACCTGTCAAGCTTTATCCATATCCTTGCCAGATATAACAGCTTGTGCTATTATTATAATTAAGGAACAAAATCAACAAGGAGGTTTCCTATTTGACTTATAAAATAGATGATCAAAAAGAGAAAGCTGCTCTAGTTGGAGTAGATGAGAAGGATTTAGATGAACTAAGAAATCTAGTAAAAACAGCTGGTGGGGAAACAATTTTAACTATCCCCTATCGCGAAAGAAAGATAGACCCTGCCTATTATATAGGTAGTGGGAAAGTATTAGAGATCAAAGATGCAGTTGAAACCATCGGAGCTAACTTAGTCGTCTTTGACAATGAACTTAATCCTGTCCAACAACGAAATTTAGAAGAAACTATTGATACTAGAGTAGTTGACCGTAATCAAGTTATTTTAGATATTTTTGCCAGACATGCTCACAGTCTGGAAAGCAAGCTACAAGTTGAATTAGCTCAACTAAAATATATGTTACCTCGCTTACGGGGAAAAGGAATTGATATGTCCCGATTGGCTGGGGGTATTGGCACGCGTGGACCTGGAGAAACAAAACTAGAAGTCGATAGAAGAAGAATTGAACAGAAGATTTATCGGTTAAATGTTAGATTAAGCGAAATTGAAAAAACTCGCAAAGTACAACAACAGAATCGCCAAGATCCACTTGTATCATTAGTTGGGTATACTAATGCTGGTAAATCAACTTTAATGAACCTCCTAACAGATGCTGATACGGAAGTTGCTGATAAATTATTTGCTACACTTGATTCGACCATGAGACAATTAGATCTACCAATAGGCAGGACTATCATCATAAGTGATACAGTTGGCTTTATCAATAAACTACCACATCAATTGGTTGCTTCTTTTAGAACTACTTTATCAGAAATAAAAGCAGCTGATATTCTATTACATGTCATAGATGCCAGCAATGAAAATCTAGAAAAACATATCAAAGTAGTTGAAAATGAATTGAAAAAATTAGATATTCAGCATAGTAATCTAATTAAAGTATTTAATAAAATAGATAAACTCACAACAGATGCCCGCAATGAGATCGAGATTTATTACCCGAATAGTATTTTGATTTCTGCTAAAGAAGGTTTAGGTAAAAATGAACTACTTGCCAGAATTAATGATCTGATTAAAGCTCGTATGGAATTAGTAAATTTAAAAATACCATACTCAGACGCGGGACTTATAGAAAAAATCCACAGTCAAGGTAAAGTATATCAAGAAAAGTACGAACAAAAAACAATAGATATTGAAGCACTGCTGCCCCTAAAACTGGCAAGTAAATTAGCAAAATATATAGTTTATTCTGCTGATTGATTACTCATTAACTCGTTAATTTCTTCTTCTAAAAATCTATACTTTTCATTACAAAAATGGCACTGCACTTCTATCTGGCCTTGTTCTTGCAGTGTCTTTTTTATTTCTTCTTCACCCAAACTTAAAACCAGTTCTGAACTTCTCTCCCGGCTACAACGGCATTTATAGACTACATCTTTTCTTGCCATCAACCGATATTCAAAACCTTCCAATAGTTTGTCCAGTAATTCTTCTGGAGTAAAACCTGATTCAATCATTTTACTCACAGATTTAATTTTCTTTAAGTTTTCTTCCAATCTTTCAATAGTTTCATCACTGGCATCTGGTAATAATTGAATTAAAAAACCACCTGCTGCTTTTACACTTAAATCCGTATCTACCAATACACCTAATCCAACAGCAGAAGGGATCTGTTCTGAACTTGTGAAATAATAGGTTAGGTCTTCAGCAATCTCACCTGATACAAGTGCCACTTTTCCTTCATAAGGATCTTTGAAACGATTGATTTTAGTAACGGAGAGTTGACCTTTACCAACTGCTCTTGCTACATCTAGTTTACCCGCTTTATTTTTTAAAAATTTAATATTTGGGTTAGTTACATAGCCTCTTACTTCACCTTCTTGATTAGCATCAGCTACAATAGTACCGATTGGACCATCACCTTTTATTTTTAAAATAATTTCATCACCTGATTTAATGAGCGATCCAACTAGCAGAGCACCTGTTAGGGTCCTGCCTAATGCTGCCGTAGCAACTGGTGTTGTCTGATGTCTTTTTTGGCCTTCATTAACCAGGTCTGTTGATCTAACCGCCAGGGCCCGTATTTCTTTGTTAGTCGTAATTACTCGTATTAAATAGTCTTCCATTAATAGCTCCTCCTTTAAAAAGTCTAACTTTAACTTAGTAAGTCACCCAATATCTTTGGTCCAGCAAACAAAGCATTTGTCCCACCTGTATGCCAGAATAAAATATCTGTTCCTTCTTCTATTTTTCCCTTCTCTAAATAATCTATTAATCCTGCTGCAGCTTTACCAGTATAAACTGGGTCAAGGAATATACCCTCATTTTCTGCAAAAATCTTAATAGCTTGATTTGCTGCTTGAGAAGGTATCTCATACCCCTCACCTACATAACTACTATCTATTTTAATATCCTCTCTTTTTACGCCAACTTCAACACCTAGTTCACTCAGTGCATCATTTGCAAGTTCAGCTGTGCTAGCAAGATAACTATCGTCTTTGTGACTGACATTAATGCCATGAAGATTAATATCATCATTAAGAAAGATATTGGCTGCTGTTAATCCAGCTAAAGTACCTCCTGTACCTGTGGCTAGAAAAATATCACTAATATTAATATTTTGCTCAAACTCCTGTTTTTTCAGCTCTAAATATCCATTCACAAAACCAAGTGTTCCTTTAGGAGAAGCTCCCCCAGGTGGTATTAAATAATAATCATTTTTATTTTGCGATATTTCTTCTGCATACCTTTGCGATTCGTCTTGAGCTCTATACATTGCTTCAAATTCTTCTTCAGAAGCTTCCATTTCTATTAGCTTAATCTCAGCTCCTAATACTTGATCTAATAGCATATTTGCTCTAGGTTTTTCTCTTCCTTCATTGATTACATCAATTAAATATAAAATAGGTTTTAATCCATATTTTCTACAAGCTATCGCTGTCTGCATTGCATGATTCGACTGGGTTGCTCCATATGTAAAAATATATTTAGCTCCTTGCTCTAAAATATCCCCAAAGAGAAATTCTAACTTTCTTATTTTATTACCACCAAATGTACTAAAACCTGTTAAATCATCTCTTTTAATATAGATATTTACCCCATACATTTTTGCTAAATTCTCTAATTTATGTAACTTTGTCGGAAAATAACCTAATTCAGCTCTCTTAACTTTAACAATACTTTTTTTCAATAGATTATATTTTGCTAAAGAATACATTAAATTCAGCCTCCTTGGCAAAGATTAGGGTCTATTATAATTTAAGAATTTGTATCTTTTAGCTTATAAAAATTATTAAAAATACCCAAATATTTGATTGTAGTATCCGTTTTTTCTACACTATAAATACTATAAAAAACTTTGTCTTCTCTTGTAGTAGTTAAATCAAGGAGTGGTCTTGCAATAGTATTACCGAGTAACTTTTCAAATTCTGTCTCAGCATTTTCTTTGACTTGGTCTAAACTCCATGTTAAAAACTGTTCTTTACTAGGATTACTCATCGCCGCGAATACTAATAAACCTAATAATATTATTAATATCCAGGAAACATTCTTCATTTTTATCACTCCCCATAAACATTGATTATATTTTAAGTAAATGATAATTTCTATCTTTCTGCACTGCTTTTATTACAAAGTCAAACCGATTAACTTGCAGACAGAGACTAAAATCTTTTCTCGGAGAAAAATTCTGATTTTCAGACAAGAAAAACCTATTACCAGCTGTTGCTAACTTTCTTTTTAAATCATAATTATGAAGCAAATCGTTACCTTTTAATTCCTTCTTCATTAACTCTGCACATAACTCGTCTTCTCTTGCTGCTTTCTGGCCACCAATACCCATTGCAACCAGACTTACCATTTCCGGTTGTATTTTCTTAATATAATTAATAACAGCTGAAAAATTTACAAAACTACCAGTAATTATTCGCTCTGCTTTTTTAGCTGCCACTATTCCTTTGGTACCAGCACTTGTTGAAAAGACAATTGTTTTTTTATTAAAATCCTGATCTTTTAAGAAAGTAGGTGAATTACCATAATCAAATCCAGTTAATTTTTTACCCCCTCTTTCTCCACATAATATGAAATCAGAATTAGAATTTTTTAAAGCTTCTGCTTCCTTGCGACTGGCAACTGGAATAATTTTTTCCACTCCAGCTGCAAACAGATAACAGGCTGTGGAAAATGCCCTGAAAACATCTATAATAACAGTTAATCCCTCTGCCATCTCTGCACCCTCAATTAAACTATAGTTATTAATTCTCATTTTTTCTCCTTTGCTTGCACAATCTTTAAGCTAACAAATCTATTCTAAATATACTATTTCAATTGGGTGATGATTAAATTTTTGATCTCATCCATTGTTCGCGTAACTAAATAGTTTCTAAAAGCATTACTTTCTTTAAGCTGACCTATTAATTCTTCCCTTTTTAATTGAAATTTACCCGAGCTAGCTTGATCAATTTTTTCTATAAATATTTCTTGATAAGTCAGATAGTTAAAATTAATTTTGCCAGCTAATTTTAAAAATTCGAGACTAGTTATAATTGTCTCTTCTGTCTCTCCCAGTAGGGAAGCGATTTCAGTAATATGTAAAATACCACTCTTTTTAAGAATAGCAAACTTGATAGTTCCAAGTATTTTCTTAAGAAAAATATCAACTCTTACTGGTCTAGTTTTTCTATTTACCAGCACCAATTCCTCTACCTCAGATAGTAGCAAAGTTTCCGCCAATATCTCTAGACTAGGTGGATTTGTCAATAAATATAAACGTTTTCCCTGGCGATTATAATACCTATTTACTAAAGGATAATGTTTTGTTTCACCCTCACCTTCAAAAAAATAAAGATAGCCAGGCTTATTGACGGGAATATCTTCTAAAATTTGCTGACGATAATCAATTAATTTTAACTTATTTACTAGTGAATCTTGCTGAAAATTTTTATTTTTTATTTTTGCGTGCTTAATCTGCTCTCTAGCTTCTACACCTTTAATAATTAACTGTATTTCTTCTTTACCTTGATATTTATTTAAATCAATTTGAAAGGCAACTGAGACTTTATTTGATAGCTCATATTGACCACCCCACCACCAGATTGCCTTCATTTTTTTCTTGCCATTACTGATGATCATTTTTCGATGGCGTCCCCCAGATATTAATCTATCATATTCAACATTAACTCCAGGACTATAAAAAATAGGTTCAGGATTTAGTTCACCAAAAGGTGCTAACTTCCTTAAATTATTATATAAGTTTAAATCAATCTGCTTAAAATCTATCTCCAGATCTGCTTCAATTAATTTCTCTTGCTCCTGATGCTGTTTATTTTTAATAATTGCTTGAACTTGTTCTTTAAATTTAGCAATTTGAGATCTCTCTAAGGAAAAACCCGCTGCTGCGGCATGACCTCCATATTTAACCAACAAATTACTAACTTGTTTTAAAATTAGATTTATATTTATTCCAGCAGGAGAACGGGCTGAACCAGTTAACAGATCTCCTTCTCTTTGATCTGTCATTAACAGGACTGGTAGTTGATAATCTTCAACAAGTCTACCCGCAATTATACCAATTATCCCCTGATGCCAATCTGGTTTATAAAGTATAATTACTTCCTCTACATCTTCTAGTAATTGCTCCGTAATCTGCTGATATATTTTTTCACCTATTTTTTTTCTTTCTTTATTAATAATTACAAGCTCTGCTGCAAGTGATGCAGCTTTATTTGCCTTTTTTGCTAAAAATAGATCAACAGCTTTACTGGCATGTTCCATTCTTCCTACTGCATTGATAACAGGACCAAGCCTAAAACCAATAGTCTTTTCATCTATATCGTTTCTTTTTAAATCTAATTGCTTATATAATGCTTTAAGCCCAGGTCTATCACTATTTTTTAAATAGTCAATACCAATCTGAAATAAATAACGGTTTTCACCAATTAAAGGAACAACATCTGCTATCACAGCAAGTACTAACATATCAAATAATTTTTTTGCAAAGTCTTCTTCTTGATAATGAGAAAGTAATGCTCTGGCAAAATGATAGGCCATACCTGCTCCTGGCAGATAATAAGCAGGATGGTCTTTAGCTAAAAACTTTGGAGTTAAAATTACATCAGCCTCAGGTAATTGTTCCGGCAAATCATGATGATCAGTTATTATGACTTCTATGCCTAATTTTTTAGCAAGTTCAACTTCCTCCAGATTACTAATCCCACAATCACAAGTAATAATTAAGTCTACATTATCAGCATGTTTAACTATGCTACTTTTATTCATTCCATATCCCTCTTTAAATCTATCAGGAATATGGTAATCTACATTGGCATTTAACTGGGTAAGTGTTTCAACAAGAATTGTTGTTGAACTAACTCCGTCCACGTCATAATCCCCATAAATTAAGATATTGCTATTATTATTGATATGTTTTTGTACAAGCTTTAAAGCAATTTCAATGCCAGTAAACTCTCCAACTTGAACCGGCGTGTATTTTTCTGGAAATAGATATTCCAGTGCCTTTTCTCTATCTTTTTGACCACGATTATAAAGAATTGTTGCTGTAATCTCATCTCCAGTTAACTCTACTAACCAGTCTGGTGGATTGGTATCTATTGATTTTTTCAATAATCTCATCAGCATCACCTAAAATTGTATTTCTTCGATTTCTGACCAAGAAAAATTATCTAATAAATCATCTTCTGGTGTAATTAATCTTTCCGGTTTTTTATCACGACAGATGGGACGATATTCACAATAACGACAGGTATCCAACTTATCAGTTAATGGAAATTCATCAGCTTCCATTATTTTTTGGATAACATCACTTAAATAGTTAAAATCAGCTACAAATTGTTTTTCGTGATAAGCATACTGACAACTTAAATCTGGGAATCGTGGATTCCAGTAAATTAAAGAAATATTTTCTGGTTTTATCGGAAAACTTTTTTCAATCTGTTGACCTGCTTTTGCCAACTGGTAAAGATATAATTTAGTCTGGGTAGTTTCTGCTAGTTTTGTACAATCTAACTTTTTATGTCCTGTTTTCCAATCATAAATAATTATTCTTTTACTATTTTCAGGAATTGCTATTAGATCAAATTTGGCTAAAAGACGTAAATTATTCTGATTTGACCTCAATTCCTGTTCAGCCCACCACCGGCATTGATTTTTTGCAGGCAAAAATCTTTTCAAGTTATCAAACCATTTTTTTAATTCTGAGTCAGCATCAAGCTCAGGTTCAATCTCTAAATTATAATACCTTTGGGCTAATAAATGAAATCTTCTGCCTGTCTCAATCATTTCTTTCTGTTTACTTTCAACTCCCCAATCCTTTGGCCAGTAAAGTCCATCTAAATAGCGATAACGAAAACGCCGCTTACAACTTAAAAAAACATCTAGAGCAGATTGACTATAGTATATCTCATTTTTTTTATTAGTCAGCATTATATTTATTCCTTTCCTGCATAATATATTCTTCTAAGGCATAGTAAGCTGCTGCTGGCTCTTTTAACCACTTTTCTGTTACAGCCTGATGAGTTGTCAGCAATAAGTTTTTGCGTGCCCTAGTGATACCCACATAAAGCAACCTCATTCTTTCACCTATCACATCTAACCTGGCTGATTCAACCGGTGAATGTTGATTAGAACTTTCTTGCAATCTGGCTAATTCAGCCCTAGCAACTGCTACTGGATTATTGGCTTCATCTGCAAGATAATTATATTCACCCTGAAAACGATTATCTAATTCAGATTGGAAATTATCAGAGGTTAAAGCACCTAGATAAACAGTATCCCACTCCAATCCTTTAGCTCCGTGAAAGGTTGAAAGTGTTACTATTCCGGGTTCAGGTTTAAATCCTTCCATATCATCAAGTGTATTAGCAAATTTAACTAGTGATTCTTTAATTCGAGGCAAGTCTGTCATTAATTGATCAAGACGCCAGCCTGGGTGTTGATTAAGAATCTGACTAAATTGCAAGGCTAAATGTTGACTAATGGCCAGACTATTACTAGTAAGCTCAAGTCGGTCTGCCAAAAATAACACAAGTTCATCTGGGGGAAGCTCAAGCGAAGCCTGTAACCAGCCTCGTAACCTTTGCAAAAATTTATAAAATGATGCGAAATATTTGTCTTTTCTAATCTGGGTAGTGAAATTTGTAATTCGTTCTCCTCCAGTTGGGTAGATTAATTCTTCAACTGCAAATTCAGCCAAAATATTATCAATAAAAGCCTTAATATTCTCATCATCTTGATTATCTTCATTCATTATCCTCAAAAAGACTTCTCTTAAATATACTTTGTTATCAGGTTCACTGAGATATTTAAGTAATATTTCTAAACCATTAATTTTTTCTTCGGCAATATTTTTCCTACCAACATACTGATAACTGCTTTCTTTTCTGTCTAGATACTTAACCAACTCATCGATCAAATAATTAGCAGGTAAAAGTATTGCAATGGTTTCCTCATGGTTTTCTTCTGCTCTCTTTGTTGCATGGTCAGCCAGAAACTTTAGTTCGTCTTCTTGTAAAAAGAATTTTTTTGTGCCAATTGTATATCCTTCTGGTCGTGGATTTGGATAAGGATCTGTCTTTGGAACAGGCTTTATATATTTTTCTTCCAATGGCATTCTAGCAAAATCATGATATTTTTCTACAGACCAACTTACAAAATAGTTAGCTAAATTGATGATATCTTTACTACTTCTACTCGATAATGTAATTGATCTAACTTGAACATCTTCTCTTTCAGAATAATCTCTAAAAATATATGGTTCGGCTGCCGTAAAAGTACCCATAATCGCCTGATTGCTATCACCAACTCTGACTAAATTATTCTGTTCACCAGCAAGTAAAAATAATAATTCTTCTTGTAATTTATTTGAATCTTGTGCTTCATCTTCAAAGACAAAACTGTATTTTGCTGCAATTCTTTGTTGTAATTCTTTGTCATTTCGCAATAACTTCAAACTATAAACTATAAAATCATCAAAGTCCAGATATCCTTCTCTATTTAAAGCCAGTTCATAGAGTTGATATATTTCAGCAGCAAAAGTAAAATATCCATCATAAACAGCTTTTCCCAAATTTCTTGCCTCTTCAATTATTTTTTTTAAATCCTTTGCACTCAATAAATTTGTTTTAAAATGAGATATCATCTTTTTAATATAGGCAGGGAAATCTTTTTCTTGCCATCTCTCCAATTGCTGATGATATCGATATTGATCATTAGTTGGTGTAAAATAATTCATCATCCGCTCTTGATTATTCGCCAACCAGCGTCCTACAAGTTGATTGATTATTTGATTACGTTGATAGTTGTCAATTATATTGAAATCAGCATTGACAAGTTCTAGTTCTGGCTTTTCTTTTAAAATATTTAATGCTAATGAGTGTAGTGTTTTAACCTTAAAACCTCTATTTCTGGGCAAACCCTTATTTTCCAAAAAATCTCCAATTCTTCTACGAAAATTGGCTACAGCAGAATTCATATAAGTCACAATTAATATTTCTGCAGTCCCTGTTTCATCCTCTGCTATTAATTCAGCAGCCAGAAAAGCGAGTACCGTAGTTTTCCCCGCACCAGGTACAGCAGGCACTGCCAATAAGCCTCCTCTGTATTCTGCCACTTTATCTTGTCCTTCTCTTAATTTAATCTGCATACTTTCCACTTCCCTGTCCAGGTTTTAGCCAGTTATATAATGGCCCTTCCTGTTCCCAGCCCATACTATCTAGATAACTATCTGCTAAATAAATACCTTTATTAACTTTTAAAAAAAGATTGGTTAAAAAATCAAGTAATTGATTTTTTCTAATCTGTTGATCAGCTTGATCATTCCAGTTTGATTGATTATTCCATTGGGGAGAATAAAGATAAGGATTTGATAATTCCTTAGCAATGCTTCGCAACCAATTTTGACTAGATATATCAACTAAAAAAAGATATTCAACATCCTTAATTTCAGGTGCAAAAAGAAACTTATATGGAGTTGCCATCAAAACCCTATCTTCTTTTTCAATATCATTAAAAAGCACATCAGCGGCTAATGTACCTTCATAAATCATAGCTAGATACCTTTGACTCAAATCCTGGTCACTTTCATCTTTAAAATTAGAGATAGTTTCCCGAAAACGACTAACTGATTCAATCATCTGACGGCAAGCCATTATATCTTCCGGGGCAGGTTTTAGTGGTGCCAATACTTCTCCAAAAACCTGCTGAAAAAAGGCTTCAATATTAAATTCAAAAGAACTATTACTATCTAACCAGTCCCGGAGAAAATCATATTTCTCTCCCTTTTCGAAACCAATACGCTGGCGCAGTCCATACGTATCAAGATCAATAAACTGCATACCTTCTGCAGTCATTTTTCTGGCCAGAAGCATACTTCTCACCGGATCTAAATCTAGTAAAAGACCTAAAGTCTGTTGTAATGCAGAAACTCCAATAGCAGTGGTTTCACCAATAACCAACAAATATAAAATCAGCATAGCCCTTGCAAATGGTAGATCGACCAATCTTTTCGAACGATTATAATTAATTAACTTATACCCAACCCGACTTAGATAATATTCTAAACTAAACTCAAGTACTTTATCTACTGCAGGTGCAATAACAGCTATCTTCTCAGGTTCAGTACCGTTTTCAATCAGCTTAGTTATTTTTTCCCCAATATTTATTACCATATTGCCTCTTAATTCACTATCAACCTCACCTAATATTAAATCTGAACTAGCTGTTTTTTTCTTGCCATTTATTACTTCAGCAAAATCTTCTGCCAGGTCGGCAGCTTTTTCCGCTCCTAAATATCTTTTATTTAATAAAACTATTTCAAGATCATTATTATTTTCTAAAAAATTTTTTTTGATTAAAGCTGGATTTCCGCCAAAAAAACGGTTAAATCCCCCAGCTGGATTATAAGCATACCAACTATCTTTAGTAATAGATGCCATAATATTTACCAACTTTTGACCAGCTGGCACCATTTTTTCAAGCTCATCAACTATTAAATAATCAAATTTATGAGCTAAATGATTCTGATAAAATTTTGCATTTAATAGATTATTATTAAATAGCTTTAAGGCCAGGGAATAATCCACTAGCCTATTTTTCTCGCAAAAATCACGAAATTTATGCATCACTATTAGTGCTTCTTCCATAATTTCTTTTTTCTCTTTATCATCAGCTACCCATTGCAAAAGTCTTTTTTTCATCTCTTTTTGAGTTAGTAAGTTCATTTCTGTTAAATTCAAATTATCAATTAGTTGAACAGCTATTTGTACTGGTTTTGCCTTTAAATTACTAAAAAATCTTTGTTTATTTCTAAACTTTTCTACATAATTACTCATTAAAAAATGTGAAGTTTCTATATTCATAAAAGTTGGCTCAACAGTCATTTTACTACCAATAAGACTTTTTTCCAAAACTGGCCACCATTTATTTACTTCATTTAATGCAAAGCCAAAATATGTATAGATTTGCAGGTTACCACCAATTGCTAATTCTAATTCGTTGCGCAAAAAATTTACTTTTTTTGCACTACTAGTAAAATAAATAATTTTATCAGAACCATTTTCAATAGCTAATTTTTGATAGATGGAAAATAATTTATTTGTTTTACCTGTACCAGATAACCCTGAAAACAATTTCTGCATCAATAATCACCTTTTCTGTCTAGAATATCTCCAGAAAAAACCATCCAACCATCACTAACTGTAAAATTATTTTCATTACTGTACTACTAAAAAAAGCAAAGAGTGTTCCTCTGGCAATTCTTAAGGCATTGTTTTTATCTTTATATTTCCAGTATTCAACTACAAATACCATTAAAAAAGGTCCAATGACTACACCAAATGGCGGGAAAAAAATAGAACCTACGATCAGACCTAAAGCTGCTGCTATCAGCGACGTTGTACTACCACCTTCTTTTTTAATAAAATAAACACCTGCCAAATAATCAGCAAGATAAAGAATAAATGTTAGTAAAATAGCACCTACCCAAAATGAAAAACTTAATTGTTGAGAAATAGTAAATCTATAAAGCAAGATAGCTAACCAATAAAATAGAGCATCTGGAAAAGCTGGTAAAACAGCACCTATCAGATCAATTATAAAGAATAAAATAATAATAAACCATAAAAAATATAGCAAAAATAAACCTCCTCTTCTCTATTTTAGTATATCAAGAAAATATTTTACTAGTTTAGGATCAAATTGTTTGCCTGCAAATTTTTTCAATTCAGCTTTTGCCTCAGCTTGAGTTAATTTTTCTTGATAGGGTCTGCCTGATAACATGACATCATAAGCATCTGCAATAGCTATTATTCTTGAAAGCAAAGGTATTTCCTCCCCAGCAAGTTGATCTGGATATCCCTGTCCATTCCAATGTTCATGATGATGTAATATATAACTAGCTATTGAAGTGAATTCTTCCATCGAACGAACTATCCGGTAACCTACTTCCGGATGAGATTTAATTTGTTCCCATTCACTCAGCGAAAGGCGACCAGATTTATTTAATATCTCACCAGAAATATTAATGATCCCGACATCATGCAGAGTTGCTGTTAATGCAAGTTTAGCAAGTTCTTGTTGGTCCAAATCGATTTTTTTTCCAAGCTTTATCGCCATTTCTTTCACATTTTCTGTATGTTCTCTGGTTTCCGCACTGAATTTTTCTAATCTATTTAATAAAACATCGGCTATTTTTTTTGTAAACTGCTTACTATTTTCAGATTTATTTATATACATATTTTCATCAGCAAGCTTCATTACTTGATCTATAGAGTTTTCGGATGATTTTAAAGTTGCTCTGCCTAAGGCAATTGAAAGTGGTATTTGTTCTTCAATAATATTTTTGCAATTATTCTTAATCCTCTGCATGACCTTTTCAGTCATGACAGCCGTTGTCAAAGGTAATATTACCAGAAACTCATCTCCACCCCAGCGACCTACTATATCTTCATCTCTAAGTGAATCTTTAATTACATTTGCAACTTTTTTTAATAATTGATCACCTTCATTATGTCCAAATGTATCATTAACTAATTTTAAGCCATTCACATCTCCCATAATAACACTAAGTGGCAACTGCCTTTCTGTATCCAGTCTATGTAATTCCTCTTCTAAAAATGCTCTATTATAAAGACCAGTTAAATGATCATGGAAAGAGTAATGCTTCATCTTTTCTTCTCGTAACTTTCTTTCTGTTATATCGTTTAATATAATTGCACAATATTCTGGTCGAGGAGAATAAGCATAAATTTGAAACCAACGTTCAAATGTTTCAGAGTAACTTTCAAATCTTATTTCCTCTTCAGTTAGAGCAATTTCTCCGAACTTTTCAATCCAGTCAGAATCAAATTCTACCGCATTAGCAAATACTTCCGAAATGTTTTTATTAATTAATAAATCTGCAGGTCTACCTAATATTTCTTGGAAAGCCTGGTTCATTTCAATAAACTTTAAATCTATTGCTTCGTTTTTCCGATTATAAATAACTTTCATATAGGCAAAACCACTGTTCATACTTTTAAATAAACTTTCGTATTTATTCTGACTAAGCTTCAAATCCAGAATTGCCTCAAATCTATATTTATTAATAAATATAGAACCAAAGCTTACTAGTATAACAGAAAGAGTATATAATAATTTATTATAAATATTTAAACTGCTAAACATTAGTAATATTGTTACTAAAAAAATAAATGCTATATTTAAAATTTTATTAACCTTATCCGGAATAAACATAAAGTTTATTATAAGCAAAGCTAATAAAAAGCTAAATGTATAACTTTCAATAAAAAAGTTTTGATAAGCAACAAATAAAATATGTAATAATACAAAAAACAATAAAAATTCAGTAATAATATATAAATTTTCTTCTATTTTTTTCCAAAAATAAGATAATGCTACCATAAGTAGCATTAAAAATGAAATAAATATACGTTCATCTATAATATTTTGGCTTATTTCAACTGCACGATTATAATAAATAAATCCACTAATTGGATAAATAATCATTACCAAAAATAATAATATCCTACAGTTAATTGAATTTTTATTCAACATATTATTCCCTTCTGCTGAGTCACAGACTACCAATTATGATCATTAGTTAATATAATGATATATTTTATAGTTATAACTGTCAAGCAAATCTAAAGCCTCTGCAGGACCAGAGGCTTTAGAAAATGAGAATATATTATGCATTTTCTTTGACAGCTTTTAAAACTTCGTCTATATCAGGCAATTCAGGAATATCATACTCTTTCACCCAAAGTACCTCTCCTTTATCATTTACCAAGATGTTAACGCGGCCAGAAATACCCTTATCCGCTATAAAAATACCTAATTTATTAGCAAATTCTCCATGTGGCCAAAAATCTGAAGGCATTTTTAAATCAGAAATAGCTAAATCTTTTGCCCAAGCTTTTTTTGATGGAACTGGATCAACACTAAATCCCAAAGGAACAGTATTAAATTTGCTAAATTCTTGATAATTATCATCAAGTGCTTTCATCTGCTTTGCACAAACTGATGTCCAAGCCAAAGGATGAAAAGATAAAAGGACATTTTTACCTGAAAAATCATCTAAGCTAACCTTATTCCCTTGTTGATCTTTCAACTTAAATTCTGGTAATTTTTCACCTACATTGATAGCCATACTTATCTCCTCCTTAGAACTAATTCACTTTATCAATAACTATTATTATTATACATTTTAATTATTTTTAAAACAAGTTATGACTTTACAATTTATTTATAAACAAATTTGTTATATAATAAACATTACAGAAAAGGGGTGTATTGCATGACTAATAGACTTTACTATCAAGATCAAAATATTACTGATTTTAAAACTGAGATTATTGCTACTAAAAAAATTGATTGCAAATATCATCTATTACTAAATGAAACTGCATTTTATCCAGGTGGTGGTGGCCAACCTGCAGATAAAGGTAGTTTAAATGACTTAGAGGTTTTAGGTGTTTATGAAAAAGAGAATAAGATTTATCATATTCTAGAGAAAAAACCTACTACTTCTAGAGTGCATGGTTTAGTAGATGTAGAATTTAGACAGGAAATTATGCAACAACATTTAGGTCAGCATTTATTATCAGCCGTTGCTCATCATGAGTTTCAGGCAAATACAATTGGATTTCACCTTAGCGAGGATAGCTTAACAATCGATCTTGATCAAAAACTTAATAATAAACAACTGAAAATAATTGAGACTAAAGCAAATAAAATAATTTGGCAAAACCGTGCTGTAAAGATCTACTATCCTGATTCAAAGGAAATTGCTAAACTGCCTATCCGCAAAGAACCTTCTGTTGATAATAATATTAGGATCGTTGAAATTGATAATTATGATTATTCTCCTTGTGGTGGATTACACCCTAATACAACTGGAAAAATCGGCCTCATAAAAATCATATCTTTTAGTAATTATAAACAAGGAATTAGAATAGATTTTGTCTGTGGGAAAAGAGCTCTAACTGATTACCGTCAGACAAACAATATCATCAACCAATTAAAAGATCAGCTATCTCTACCCAAAGAAAAAATTACAAAAAAGATATTAAAATTAATTGATTATAATAAGAGCCTGGAAAAAAATTGTACCGATTTAAAATCTGCTCTGAGAAAATACCAGAGCCAAGAATATATTAATCAAGCTGAAAAGATCGGGCAATACTTAATTATTAAAAAAACATTTACTGCTAAAGATAATTTTGAACCAGATGAAATAAATTATCTTGGCAAAGAAATTACAAATAAAGATAATATTATATTTATTTGCGCCTGGAAAAATGATAATATGGTTCGTTTCTTTTTTTACCGTTCTGATAATCTTAAAAAATTTGATATGAATCACCTTTGCCAACAGGCATTAAAAATTACTGGTGGCGGTGGTGGTGGTTCTGCTATAGCAGCACAAGGTGGTGGGGGAAATCCTGCTCAAACAGAAAAAGCTTTATCTCATATTAAAGAAACTATTTTAAACCATATCGAAAAGGTCGGTTTTTAACCGACCTTTTCTGATTTATCTATTCTTTTTTATCTATTCATTTATTTTTGGCAAGTATTGCTCTTGCAATAACAATACCCGATACTGATGCCTGCATTAGGCCCCGTGTCATACCAGCCCCATCGCCACCAACAAAAAGATTATTAATCTTTGTTTCCAAATTATCCTTTACTTCAAGTCTGGATGAATAAAATTTGACTTCCACTCCATAAAGCAAAGTATCCCTCGTGTAAAGACCAGGCGCAAGTTTATCAAGTGCTTCCAACATTTCTATAATTCCTGTTAAGTGCCTGTAAGGAAGAACTAAACTTAGATCTCCAGGTGTTGCTTCTTTTAAAGTCGGTTCAACTATTCCACGCTCAATTCTTGTTGGAGTAGAGCGTCTACCATCTAAGAGATCTCCTAAACGCTGTACAATCACTCCTCCGCCAAGCAAATTAGCTAATTTAGCAATATCTTTTCCGTATGTAATCGGTTCATGAAAGGGCTCTGTAAATGTTTTACTTACTAGTAAAGCAAAATTAGTATTTTCAGTTTTAAAATCAGAATGACTATGACCATTAACTGTTATTAAGCCTTGATTATTTTCATTAACTACCTCACCATATGGAGACATACAAAACGTTCTTACTTTATCATCAAATTTTGGCGTTTGATAAATTAATTTTGATTCATAAAGATTATCTGTCAGCTCTTCTGCAATTACAGCCGGGCATTCAACTCGGACACCAATATCAATCGGATTAATTGTTCTAGATATGCCTATTTCGTCAGCTTGTTTTGAGAGCCACTCGGCATTTTCCCGTCCTGCTGCTACAACCACATATTTACCTTTAATTATTTCCCCTGTAGCTGTTTTAACACCATTTATTATGCCATCTTCTATTATTAGGGAAAGAACATTTTCATTGAATCTAATCTCCACATCATTCTTTTCTAAATAATCCTGCATATTCTGGAGTACTATCTGACTATAACCAGTACCCAAATGGCGTAATTTTGCTGGAATAAACTTCAGATTTGCTCTAGTTGCTTTTGCCTTAACTTCACCCAGCTTAGCCTTCTCCACTCCAAAAATCCTATCTGGAGCACCAAATTCCATATAAATATCGTCAGCATATTTAATGTTTTCTTTTAGTTTCTCGCTACCAATATACTGATCTAAGTTACCACCAATATTGGCTGATAATGATAGTTTGCCATCACTGAAGGCACCGGCACCTCCCCATCCAGATACAATTGCACAACTAGCACAATTGACACAACCAACACCTGGGTTTTCTTTCATGGGACAATTTCTTCCAGATAGATTAGTCCCCTTCTCTAAAATTAGAATATTTAAATTAGCTTCTTTTTTTACCATTTCCATGGCAGTAAAAATTCCCGTAGGACCAGCTCCAACTATTATTAAGTCATAATTCATCTGACTCATTTAAATTAACTACCTCCAAAAATATATTTCGGCTCATCTTTTAACTTTTTTGACCTGCTGCTCTACATTGTTTAATTAGTTTTAAAAGATAATAATAAAAATAGATTAGTAAAAAGACTGCAAACCAATTATTAATATAATTTCCAATAATAATAAAATCATAGAATCCATGATAGATTACTGCAATTGCCAGACCTCTTCTTATTAATTTAGGCCTATTTCTAAATTTTGCCTGTCCAAGGTAATAACCAAATATTCCACTAAAAGAAGCATGGGCAAGACTGGTCAAAAAAGCTCGGTAGAGGCCTACCTGGATGCCGAACATGGATGTATAAAAAAAATTTTCAAAAGCAGCAAAACCTAATCCTACTGTTATACCATAGATTATTCCATCAAGAGGTTCATCAAAAGCCGGATGGTTATAATGAACTTTATATACAACCAGAGCTTTAAGACCTTCTTCCACCAATCCCACAATCAAAAATGTCGAAAAAATTAAAGTCAAAAATGAAACTTCGCTACTTATCAATGATTGAAAGGGAGTCTCTAAAATACTAGCAGGATATACAAGTAGCATTCCTAATAAGAAATCTCTTAAAATCAATCCTTTTGGTTCTGGGTCCAATTTATCCATTCGATAAAAATATATAACCCAGAGTAATCCTGGCAGTATTGATACTGCAAATAAAGTTATAAAATTCATTGCTCATCCTTTCTGGAGAACAGAAGTCGGATTAATCCGACTTCTGTTCATCTTTTGCTGTTATGATTTCAAATTCTTCTTTTATTTCATTTTCTTTTTCTAATTTCCAAATTATTTTATTTTCTTGTTTAAAAGGGATTAATTTTGCTTTACTACTTGAAATTGAATATGGTAAAACAGTATATATCGCTTCTACTGGACAAGCTTTCACACAAACCATACAATCCCAGCATTTGCTATTATCCCTCATCTGTGGTTTTTCTTCACTATCTAAATAAATTAAATCCCCTGGGCAATATTTACTACAAAAAGATTCACCTGTAGGATTACATTGAATACATTTTTCTCTTTCAAATTGAATCCCCATTATTTTTGCTCCTCTCTCATCAGTTGATGATATGGCCGTTCAATAATATTAACCTGATCGTCTTCTAGTCGACTGTTAATAAATTTTAGCCACTGCTGATCATCTTTATGGGGATAATCAGTTCTTGTTTGATAAGCCGGCCAACGTGTTTCTTTTCTATAAACAAGATGATGTAATAACTGATAAGAAAGATCAATTCGATCAATTACCTCATGACAAAGCATCAATTCATGCAAATTTTCAGCTTGTAATCTCTGAACATCTTCTTTTAATTCTTTAATTTTCTTAATTGCTAATTCTAACTCTTTTTCATTCATTTCATAGTATTTACTGATTCCACCTGCATATTCATCCATAATTTTTTGCAATCTATTTTCCATTTTATCAGCTTTAATTCCTTCTTCTCTATGAAATGGTTTTAACATTCTTTCTAATAATTCTTCTGTTTGCTCTATCTCAATCTTTGTTTTAGGAATTTTCTTGATGAATTTGACTGCATTTTCAGCAGCGATCTCACCCTCTGCCCAACAACCACTGACAAATTTATATGGTGCACCACCAGCACAGTCTCCAGCTGCAAATAAACCAGGACAAGTAGTCTTACGCTGCCTATTTATCCAATAACCAGCCTGGGCATGACCTCCCACAACATAAGGCTCTGTTCCTTCAATCTCTATCATATCATTTTCAAAATCAAAGTTTTCTGCTGACCAATATAAAATCAGATCTGGATACATATCTAAATATGCTTCTTTTAATTCTTTAATTTTTGTTTCTGAAAGACCACGAGTATCCATAAAAACAGGTCCTCTGCCTTCTTTTTTTTCTAGGACTGGAGCGTATGTACGTAAAGGAGTGGGAGCACTATGCCCACCTTGCTCAGCATATTTTTCCTCCATGAATTTTTCGCCTTTACTATTAACCTGTTCTGCGCCAAAACCTAAGGCAAGTGTGCCTGTTGGTGCAATCATATCTTTAATTCTTAGAGCAATAAATCTCATTTCTAGAGAAGTCATCTCTGCTCCTGCTCTGATACCTATTGCACAACCAGCTCCTGTATTAAAAGGTGAATACCACATCTTATGGGCTGCTTCTCCATCATTGTTGGGCCGATATAAACCAGCAGCACCACCAGCAGCCATGATGACAGCACCTGCTTCCATTATGTAAATAATATTTTCTCTAATATTAAAACCAACAGCTCCAACTACTTTCTGACTATTTATAATTAAATCAGTTATTACTGTCCGGTTAAGAACCTCACAGTTCATTTCTACTGCTTTATCAGCTAGAATAGGCTTTAAATTTTCACCATATATTTTTATATTCCAGCGACCGCGGGCCTGATAATCACCATCTTCATTTTTTTGAATTGGCAAGCCCCAGCTTTCAACTTTTTGCACAGTTTGATTTAATCGTTCTGCCATCGTATAAACAAGGTCTTCTCTGCATAATCCCATTGCATCATTTTTGACATAATCAGTAAATGAAGCTGGTGTTTCGCCAGGATTTAAATAGGCATTTATTGCATTCATCCCAGCTGCAAGACAGCCACTTCTTTGTAAATGGGCTTTTTCCACAATCAATACATCCACTTCGTCGTCAATCTCTTTAGCTCTAATACCAGCCATTGTACCTGCTGTACCACCGCCAATAATAAGAAGATCTGTACTGATCTTTTTGATTTGAAAATAATCTGCTTGCAAAATTTAGCCTCCTTTTTTTCACATAAAAGCTTATATTATTAATCTTATGTTCCAAAAGGGCTAAATGTGCAGATAAATTTAATCCTCTGCAATTCTCATTCTTTTTAGAATTAAAGTATAACCATCTTCTCCATAATCGAGTGATCTTTTTACCCTACTGATAGTAGCTGTACTAACTCCAGTAGTCTCTACTATTTTTTCATACGTTAAACCTTCTTCTAACATTCTAGCAACTTCCAGGCGTTGACCTAATGCTTTTAGTTCACTTATTGTAGCGATATCACGAAAAAACTGATAACATTCCTCTTCATTTTCTAACATTAAAATTGCCTTAAAAAAATTATCAATAAATTCATCACGTAATTTTTTTGACATTTAATAGACACCTACTTTCTTACTCCCATTCAATCGTACCAGGTGGTTTTGAAGTAATGTCATAAACCACTCGATTAACATCCTGAACCTCGTTGACTATTCTATTAGAGACTGACTCCATTAATTCATACGGAATCCTTGCCCAATCAGCTGTCATCGCATCATCACTGCTCACAGCTCTAAAAACAATTGGATAACCATATGTTCTTTCATCTCCCATTACACCAACACTTCTTATTTCTGGCAAAACAGCAAATGACTGCCAAATTTCTTTATAAAGACCGGCTTCTTTAATTTCTTCTTGAATTATTGCATCTGCTTCTCGCAAAATAGCTAATTTTTCTTCATCTACATCACTAATTATCCTGATCGCTAATCCTGGCCCAGGAAAAGGTTGTCTCCAAACTATATCATCTGGAAGTCCCAGAACTTCACCAATCTTTCTAACTTCATCTTTAAAAAGAGAACGTAATGGTTCAATAAGTTCAAAATCCAAATCTTCAGGTAGTCCACCAACATTATGATGGCTCTTTATCTTTGCCGCTTTTTCAGTACCACTTTCAATAACATCAGAATAGATAGTACCCTGGACTAAATACTCTGCATCTTCCAGTTTAAGGGCTTCTTCTTCAAAAACACGAATAAATTCATTGCCAATTATTTTTCTTTTTTCTTCTGGTTCTTTAACTCCTTGTAATTTTTCTAAAAATCTAGCCCGAGCATCCACAAAAACAAGCGGAATATTAAACTCTTCTCCAAAAGTTCTTCTTACTTGTTCAGCTTCGCCTTTACGTAATAATCCATGATCTACAAAAATACATACTAATTGCTTACCAATTGCTCGATGAACAATTGCTGAAGCCACAGCAGAATCTACTCCACCAGATAAACCACAAATTACCTTCTTATTACCAACTTTATTTTTAATGTTAATGACTTCTTCCTCTATATAATCAGCCATATTCCAGGTAGCATTCAAATCAGCAATCCTAAACAAGAAATTATGTAACATCAGATTACCATCAAGGCTATGCACAACTTCTGGATGAAACTGTAATCCAAATAATTTTTTTTCATAATTGGCCATTGATGCTACTGGAGTAATCTTAGTTTTAGCCGTTATTTGAAAACCATCTGGAACCTGTCTTACATGATCCCCATGACTCATCCAGACTTGTGTTTTGTTATCTATTTCTGCAAATAGTCCATCAGTTGAAAAAATATCTAAATTTGCTTTACCATATTCTCCCTGTTCGGCTTTTTTTACTACCCCTCCTGTAAGTAATTTTGCCATTAACTGCATACCATAACAAATACCTAAAACAGGTATTCCAAGCTCAAAAATATCTTTTTTAACCTGAGGAGCTCCAGTTATGTTTACACTTTTAGGACCCCCTGATAAAATAATTGCATCTGGTTTAATATCTTCAATCTCATTTAAGGAAATATCATATGGCCTAACTAATGAATAAACATTAAAATCTCTTACCCTTCTCGCAATTAACTGACTATATTGTCCGCCAAAATCTAGTATTAAAACTTTATTTTCAATCATTGAAAACTCCTTTTTGCATTTTTTTAAAGTATACCTTTATCAAAAATAAAAGTCAAGAAAAAACCCCTCTACCAGGAATTATCTTTCCCAGATCAGAGGGGTTTTAAAAGACTATTAATTAATTTTTACTCTTCATCTTTAAGTGAAGCTTGTGCTGCTGCTAATCTGGCAATTGGAACTCTATATGGTGAGCAAGAAACATAATTTAAGCCTATCTTGTGGCAAAATTCAACTGATTTTGGTTCTCCACCATGTTCACCACAGATACCAACTTTAAGATCTTTGTTTTCCTTGCGTCCCAACTCAACAGCCATCTTCATAAGTTTTCCTACACCTTCTTGATCAAGCACAGCAAATGGATCTTTTGGGAAAATCTCTTGATCAACATATTTACCAATGAACCTGCCTGCATCATCTCTTGAGAATCCATATGTCATCTGTGTTAAATCATTTGTTCCAAATGAGAAGAAGTCAGCATGACGTCCAATTTGATCTGCAAGTAAAGCAGCTCTTGGTACTTCAATCATTGTTCCGACACTATAATCAAGCTCAATATCTGCTTCTGCTATTAATTCTTCAGCAATGTCAACAGCTTTTTCTCTTAAGATTGAAAGTTCCTTTTCACTACCAACTAAAGGAATCATAATATCAGCTTTAACATCGAAACCTTTTTCCGCTTTTGTTTCAAGAGCAGCAGTAATTATAGCTCTAACCTGCATTTCATAAATTTCTGGGTAGGTAATTCCTAAACGACAACCTCTGTGACCCAACATTGGATTTATTTCACTTAATTCTTCCACTGTACGGCGGATATTTTCTGCAGAAACATTCAACTCATCAGCCAGAGTATTAATATCTTTTTCTTCATGTGGTAAGAACTCATGTAATGGTGGATCAAGTAATCGCACAGTAACACTTCTATCTTCCATGACTGAGAAGATTTCTTTAAAATCATCTCTCTGGAATGGGAAGAGTTTATCAAGTGCTTTCATACGTTTTTTCTTACTATCTGAAATAATCATTTCTCTAACTACATTAATTCTTTCACTATCAAAGAACATATGCTCAGTCCGACAGAGGCCAATACCTTCTGCGCCGAAATCTAATGCAACTTCAGCATCATTAGGTGTATCTGCATTTGTCCAGACACCAAGTTTTCTATATTCATCAGACCATTCCATTAACATCTTGAAGTTTTCAGTTAAGTGAGCATCAGTAGTTTCAACGACTCCTGCATATACTTCACCAGTGTTACCGTTTAAGGAGATAAAGTCTCCTTCTCTAAAGTCTTTACCATCTACATGGAAGACTTTATTAGGTTCATCAACCTGAACCTTTCCTGCACCTGCAACACAACATTTACCCATACCGCGAGCAACTACAGCTGCGTGGGAAGTCATACCACCGCGAGATGTCAAAATACCCTCTGCTTTAACCATCCCTTCAATATCTTCAGGAGAAGTTTCTTTTCTAACAAGAATAACTTTTTCTCCATCTTCAACAGCAGCAACAGCTTCTTCAGAAGTGAAATAAACTTTACCACTAGCAGCTCCTGGTGAAGCAGCTAAACCTTCAGCAATTATTTCTGCATCTGCTAGTTTATCTTCTTTAAAAGTAGGATGCAATAACTGAGAAATGACTTCTGGGTCAATTCTCATAATTGAAGTTTTCTTATCAATTAGACCTTCTTCTTCCATATCAACAGCAATATTAACTGCTGCATCAGCAGTACGTTTACCAGTTCTTGTTTGGAGAAGATATAAGTCTCCTTCTTGAATCGTAAATTCAATATCTTGCATATCTTTATAATGCAGTTCTAATGTTCTTGTTACTTCCATAAACTCTTCGTAAACTACAGGCATTAAATCATTTAATTCACTTATTGGTTTTGGAGTTCTAATACCAGCCACAACATCTTCACCTTGCGCATTTAGTAAAAACTCTCCAAATACTTTATTCTCTCCAGTAGCAGGGTTTCTTGTGAAAGCAACTCCTGTTCCTGACCCTTCGCCAATATTTCCAAAGACCATTGTTTGAATATTTACTGCAGTACCAAGTTCATGTGGAATATCATTTATATTACGATAAGAAATTGCACGAGAATTATTCCAGGAACTAAAGACAGCTCTGACAGCCATAATTAACTGTTCTCTTGGATCCTGAGGGAAATTGATATTTTTTCTATCTTTAATTAATTTCTTATATCTTTCTATAACATCTTTTAAATTATCTACTGTAAGGTCAGTATCATTTTTACAGTCATTTTCTTCTTTAACATCTTCTAAATGATTATCAAATTCATAGGCTGGAATACCAAGTACCACATCACCAAACATTTGAATTAAGCGGCGATAACTATCATAAGCAAAGCGTGGATTATCTGTTTTTTTGGCAAGACCATCAACACTTTTATCATTTAGGCCAAGGTTAAGTACAGTATCCATCATACCTGGCATTGAAATAACCGCACCAGAACGAACAGATACTAAAAGTGGATCCTCTAAATCACCAAACGTTTTATCTTGTTTCTTCTCAAGAGCATCCATATGAGAGAAAATATCTTCCTTCAACTTATCATCAATTACTTCACCTTCATCATAATATCTAATGCAGGCATCAGTAGTAATAGTGAATCCAGGAGGGACAGGTAAACCTATATTGGTCATTTCCGCAAGATTAGCACCTTTACCTCCTAACAAAGACTTTAATTCTTTCTTGCCTTCTTCAAAAGAATATACATATTTCTTCAACAATAAAACCTCCTTAGTTTTAATGCAAACCATTATGAGTGAGATCAATTATAATGTTTGCAGCTTCTTCAACTGCTTTCCTTGTCATATCAATACGTGGGCAACCTACTTTTTTCATTACTTTATCTGCATAATCAATTTCCTCCATAATTTTTTCAACCTGCACATAATCAACAGAATTATCTAATCCAAGAACTCTTATCCTTTCACGCCTTATTTCAGCAAGTTCTAATGGATCAATCATTAAACCTACAACTTTCTTACGCTTAACTTGATAAATTTCTGCAGGAACTTTAGCACCCTTGACAAGTGGTATATTGACAACCTTATAGTTTTTGTGCGCAAGATACATACTTAAAGGGGTCTTGGAAGAACGAGAAACACCAATCAAAACAATATCGGCTTTGAGAATGCCCCGTGGGTCTTTACCATCATCATATTTAACAGCAAACTCCACAGCTTCAACCCGTTTAAAATAATCTTCATCAAGTTTTCTAATAATACCTGGTTGATTAACAGGTGTACTATCCAAAAACTCTTTAAATTGATTTAAACAAGGTGACAAGATATCTATAAAAGGAAGGTTGTGACTTTTACAAACAGATAAAAGATAATTTTTGATCTCTGCATCAACCATTGTAAATACAATAATAGTTGAAGTTTTTAATGCTTCTTCTATTATTTGATCAATTTTACTGGTTGTTTCAATGTAGGGGTATTTTTTTAACTCATATTCCTTGTCCGGAAACTGCTCCGCAGTTGCCCGAGCAACTTGTTCAGCGGTATCGCCAACTGCATCTGAAAGTATGTAAATTTGATATTCATTTGTCATCTAGAAATCACCGGACCCCATCAAAGATATTTTGATAATGCGTTGTACTCACATCACAAATCATTATAACACTCCTACATATAAAACTCAATATTAAGAAAATAAATTTTCTTTAATCTAAAATTTCTACAATAAATGGTTACTTTTTATATTAAATTTATGCAAAGAAAAAGCGAAATCGTTTTCAGTCTATTCTTTCGATTCAAACAAATCCTTATCTTTGCTAATGAAATTTAATAATATTTTGATTTTTAAATTAATCTTAAAAAAAGCACACCCTAAAAAGGGTATGCTTTATTTATAATTTAGGGGCTAAAGTTGGGCTTACATCATACCGCCCATGCCACCCATTCCGCCCATACCACCCATGCCACCAGGCATGCCTCCGGGCATTCCGCCGCCACCATTATCATCATCGTCACCTTTATCGGCAACTAGACATTCAGTGGTTAAGAGCATAGCGGCTGCACTTGCTGCATTTTGGAGTGCAGAACGGGTTACTTTGGCTGGATCAATGATTCCAGCTTCAATCATATTTACAAACTCACCTTTAAAGGCATCAAAACCCATACCTTTACCTTTTTCTTTAACTCTTTCAACAATTACAGAACCTTCAAATCCAGCATTATCTGCAATTAATCTAATAGGAGCTTCCAGAGCTTCTCTTACAATATCTACACCAGTTGCTTCATCACCTTCTAATGTTAACGTATCAAGTGCTGACATAACATCTAGATAAGTAGTCCCACCACCAGCAACTAAACCTTCTTCAACAGCTGCTCTGGTTGCTGAAAGTGCATCTTCAATACGATGTTGTTTTTCTTTTAATTCGGTCTCAGTTGCAGCACCAACCTGGATGACAGCAACACCGCCTGCTAATTTTGCTAGACGTTCTTGTAGTTTTTCTTTATCAAAGTCAGAAGTAGATGCGTCAATCTGCTTACGAATCTGACTAATTCTATCTTGAATTTTTTCTTTATCACCACTACCTTCAACTAAGGTTGTATCGTCTTTAGTAATAGTTACCTTATGGGCCTGACCTAGATCATTAATACTTGCGTTTTCAAGCTTAAGACCAAGATCTTCTGTAATAACTGTTCCACCAGTTAATACTGCAATATCTTCTAACATAGCCTTACGACGATCACCAAAGCCAGGTGCTTTAACTGCTACACAGTTAAATGTTCCTCTAATTTTATTTACTACAAGTGTAGCTAGTGCTTCTCCATCAACATCTTCAGCAATAATCATTAGGCTTTTACCTGACTGCGCTACTTGTTCTAATAGAGGTAAAATATCTTGAATACTACTTATTTTTTTATCTGTAATTAAAATATATGGATCTTCAAGCGCTGCTTCCATTGTTTCAGTATCATTAACCATATATGGAGATAAGTAACCACGGTCAAACTGCATACCTTCAACAACTTCTAAAGAAGTACCCATACTTTTTGATTCTTCAACAGAGATTACTCCATCTTGACCAACTTTCTCCATAGCCTCTGCAATTAACTGGCCTATTTCATCATCATTACCAGCAGAAATGGAAGCTATTTGAGATACAGATTCTTTTCCTTCAACAGGCTTTGCAACTTTTTCTATTTCTTCAGTTAACTTTTCTACAGCTTTTTGAATACCTCTTTTAAGAAGCATTGGGTTCGCTCCAGCTGCTACATTTTTTAATCCTCTTTTAAAAATTGCTTCAGCTAATACTGTTGCTGTTGTAGTACCATCACCTGCAACATCATTAGTTTTAGTTGCAACTTCCTTAACTGCCTGTACACCCATATTTTCATAATGATTTTTTACATCAATCTCTTTTGCAATACTAACTCCATCATTTGTAATGGTTGGAGCACCAAAACTCTTTTCTAATAATACATTACGTCCTTTTGGACCTAAAGTCACTTTTACTGCACTTGCTAATGTTGTAACACCACGTTCAAGAGCGCGGCGTGCTTCTTCACCAAACTTTAATTCTTTTGCCATTATGTATCCCCCCTGATTTTTTAAAAATAAATTTCTAGATTAAAATTTTCTCTATCATATCTCTACTTTTCAACTACGGCTAGAACATCATCCATTGATAAGATTATATATTCTTCCCCGTCAAATTCTACTTTTGTTCCGGCATATTTATCAAATACAACAATATCTCCAACCGCAACTTCAGCTTCTCCACCTTCTGGAGCAATATTACTTCCTACTGAAACAATTTCACCCTGTTGTGGCTTTTCATCTTTTTTAGCTGTATCAGGTAGAACTATTCCACCTTGAGTTTTTTCTTCCTCTTTTACATACTTTACAGCTACTCTGTTGTCTAATGGTTTAATTTTCATCCTAAATTTAACCCCCTTCAATATATTCATGTCATTTTTGTTAGCACTCAATTCAAGCGAGTGCTAACAGCTACTGTAAACATAATATCTAAGACTACCGTCAAAATCAAGTTGCCAGAAGTACAATTATAGCCTTTATTTGGTTATTATACTTATTTATATTGAATTAACTACTAAAATCTCCCATTAACTAAATAATTCAATATATAATCTCAAAGTCAATAGCAAAATATTCCTCTAATAGGCTATAATGTTCTCCAGTTAAATCATTCCCGTTAAAATCATATATTATACCCGGTAAAATTATTTTCTGATATTTGTGCAATTCTTCCTGATTTACTAAGGCAGCTTTAATATCCTGATTAGTTAATAAACCAGCTGATTTTATAGAACCACCAAAAAACTCATTTTTTACAGCTAAGACCAAATAATCAGCAGATTTGAGTTGGAAACTATCAACAAGTGATTTAAGATAATCACCCGCAAATTGAGATGTTATAATGATAGATGCTTTGCTATTTTTAACTATTTTTCTTAATTGTCTTATTTGATTTGCTGGTAAATCATAGGCTAATATAATTCCAGAGCTTGCTTTGGCTTGTTTTTTTATAGAAATATTTAATAATTTTTGTTTTCTTTGTACTGTAATAAGTGGATTCTTGCTATTTTTAATCATGAAAAATGCTTCAACACGACTCAATGGTTTAATCCCATTTACTTTTAAAATAAGATCATCTTTAGCTAATCCAGCTTTTGCGGCTGGCGACTTAGCAATAACGCCAATAATATTCACTATATTTGCTTTTAATCGGGAGGGTTCTAATATAACTGGATAATTCAATCTCCTGGAGTAATCAGCAATATAGTCGGCAAGTTGTCCATATAATTCATTGGTAAGTTGTAGCTTTGCTTCAGTATTTTTTGTAAAACCTGGCCTAAAGATTCTTAATGAATCGGGTTCATATTTTTCTAAAAAATCCATAGTTTCACCTAAATATGTAAAACCAAGGAGTTGGGGCATTGCTACGATACTTGCCTGATATTTTATAGCAAACTGATTTAACATTTCAATAGCTGCAAAGACTTTATCTGGCCAAGGATCATTCATTAAAAAAACCCGACAATCAGCGTCAGGCCCATTAATAGATATATTTAACTCAATTGGTTCTATTGATTTTAAAAATTTTATCATATCTTCTTCTAATAATGAACCATTACTGGTAATCTTAATTACTTTTTGCGGGAACTTTTCTCTTAACAATGAAAGAATCTTTTTAATTTTTGGATGGGAAAATGGTTCCCCTTCTATAATTCTTGTCGCAGATTCACCAATGATTACTGGCCCTTCAGCAGGTATATACTCAACCAAATCTTTTATTAAAGAAAAACTAAGATGCCCAAAATTATATGTTTCTACTTCTCTGGGATTAAAACGGTGACTACAAAAAATACAAGCTGATTTACAGACTGAGGTAATTGGTAAAATATTATCTTCCTGAACTGTTTTATATAAAATATATTCTTCTTTTGCTATCATAAGAATTCACTCCTACTAACTTTAAAGCTTTAAAGATGGTATAGCACTAATGCTTAAAGGAGCAAAATCTTCTCTTAAAAACTGATAATAAGCAACAGCACCAATCATCGCAGCATTATCAGTACAAAGCTCCATTGGTGGAAAAAATAACTTTAATCCTTTTTTGCTAAGTTCTTTAGCTAGCTCTTGCCGTAAATGTTGGTTGGCAGCAACTCCACCGGATAAAACAACACTCTTAACACGATAAGTTTCTACTGCAAGTAACAATTTAGCACGCAGACTATCAATTACAGCTTGCTGAAAACTGGCTGCAATATCTGGAATATCCAACTCTTCTCCTCTTTGTTGGGAATTGTTTACATAATTCATTACAGCTGTTTTTAACCCACTAAAACTAAAATCAAAACTATTTTCATCACTTATTGCCCTGGGGAAATCAATTGCTTCAGGATTACCTTCAATGGCAGCTTTTTCAATTGCTGGTCCACCAGGATAACCAAGTCCAAGAAAACGAGCTATTTTATCAAAGGCCTCGCCAGCTGCATCATCTCTAGTTCTACCAAGTATATCATAACCTTTTAAATCCTCAAAATATAGCAAATCCGTATGTCCACCAGAAATAGTAAGGCAGATAATTGGTGTCAGTAAATCAGGATTTGCAATAAAATTAGCATAAATATGACCGGCAATATGATTGACTGCTATTAAGGGGATATCCAAAAATAGACTTAAAGTTTTAGCAGCTGTTAATCCAACATGTAGTCCACCTACAAGACCTGGTCCATAAGTAGCAGCAACCCCATCAAGTTCCTGAAAGGTTATTCCCGCCTTATTAAGGGCCTCCTCAATAACTGGAGTGATTAGTTCTAAATGTTTTCGGGAAGCAATCTCTGGGACAACCCCCCCAAACTTACTATGTAAATCCACCTGGGAAGCTACCACATTTGACAAAATATCTAATCCATTTTTGGTAATTGCAACCGAGGTCTCATCACAAGATGTTTCAAATGATAATATGTAAATATCTTGATTAGTCATTGTTAAACTCCTTCCACATAATTAAGGCGTCTTCTTTATTATCATAATAATTATTCATAGTTTTAGCAATATAAAACCCATGTTTTTTATAAAGTCTTATTGCCTTTTCATTAGAAACTCTGACTTCTAATGTGGCTCTAATTAATCCCAGGCTTTTTGCTTTAGAAAAAATAAATCTTAATAACTTATCAGCAAAGCCACGTTGACGATAGCCTGGCCTAATAGCAAGATTAATAATATGTAATTCATCAATAATTATCCAACAACCAATAAAACCTACTATCTCTTCTAAAATGATATTGAAATATAATGAGAGAGAATTATTACTAAGATCACGTAAAAATAATTTTTTAGGCCAAGGGGAAGGAAAAGACGCTCTTTCTATTTCTAAGATGCAATCTAGATCTTCAACTTGCATCTGTTTAATTTTAGCTTCTTGCATTTATTTACCCTCATATTTTTTTAACCAGTTAATCTCTGCCTGGGGTTGTTTTAAATAATCTGGTTTAAGTTGGTGAATGTCATCTATCTCACCTTTTTGTAAATAATGAATTCCTAACATAGCTAAACAACTACTTTTAGGGTCTAGGAAAGCTGGACCAGATTTCAAAAATTTTATATTCTTTTTTTCTAAATAATCTGCAGCTATATTAACACCATTACCTACGATTATATAGGTAACATTTTCATCAAATTCTACTAATTTGTTTGCTAATGCTTGACATGATATGGCCTGGGAATCCCAGATAGATTCTGGTACAATTATATTATTACTTTTATAAAGAGCTGTATAGACCCTTTCATTTCTTGCATCAAGCATTGGTAAAATATAGTCTGCCTTCTGATTAACATTAGCAGCAAGCACTTTCAGTGTAGATATTCCCACTAATGGTATAGCCAGTGCCAAAGCTGCAACTTTAGCTGCTGTCAAACCGATCCGAAGCCCGGTAAAAGAGCCAGGGCCAGTTGTAACTGCAATTCCCGTTAAATCTTCTGGCTTATAAGCTAGTTCAACAAACATTTGTCTAATTAGAGGTAATAATTTTTCGCTATGCTGTCTTTTTAAACTAAAATTTAATTCACCTATTATTTTCGTTTCCGTTGCTAAACTTATGCCACAATTTGATGTAGATGTATCAATTCCCAGTACTAACATATTTACTCAGCCTTTCCAAAAAATTATTAGCTGTTTCTCCTTCACCTCTAAACAAAAACTTCCGCTCATTAACACATATTTTTTCAATATTTATAAATAAAAAATCTTTTGACAATAATGGAAAGCTTATTTCTGGCCACTCTATAATAACAATCCCATCATACTCAAGATATTCTGTAAAACCAAGATCCAGCAGTTGCTCAGTTTCATCGAGCCGATATAAATCCATATGATAAATAGTAGTTTCTCCTAGATACTCATTAATTAAATTAAAGGTAGGGCTTGTTACATCACCATCATATGCTAGTGCCGAAGCTATTCCTTTTGTAAGCAAAGTTTTTCCTGTTCCTAAGTCCCCAGCTAATAAAATTAGCATCTTATTATTATAACCCAATAAACTTCCAATAATTTCACCTAAATCATAGGTTTCTGATGGTGTACTGGTTTTAATCTCTATTATATCATCTGACAAAGACATCACCTCAAATTAATATTATTCTTAGTTTTGTAGTTCTTTAGCACGATTTGCTGCTGCTCTAACAGCTTCAATTAAACTACTTCTTAATCCGGCTTTTTCCAGAACAGCCAGACCAGCTATAGTAGTGCCAGCTGGAGAAGCAACTTTATCTTTTAATTGGCCTGGGTGTTCATTAGTTTCTAGTACCATACGCGCGCTTCCTTCTACAGTTTTTGCGGCAAGTTTTAAAGCAGTCTCACGTGGCAATCCTTTTAGGACACCACCATCTGCTAATGCTTCAATTATTAAATACACATAGGCGGGACCACTTCCACTCAGAGCCGTAACAGCATTAATATATTCTTCCTCAACTTCAATTAGTTCACCAACAGAGTTGAAAATTGATCTAACTATTAGGAGATCATTTTCGGTCGTATTTTCACCTGCAACTAAAGCAGAAATACCAGCCCCAACAAGAGCTGGTGTGTTAGGCATAACTCTAATTAAACGAGCTGAATCTGCTACTCTTTCTTGCAAAAATAATAAATCAATACCAGCTGCTATAGAAACAAGAAGTTTAGCCGCTGTTTCCTCTTTTATTTCCGCCAGAACTTTAGCCATTACCTGTGGTTTGACGGCTAACAAAATAAGATCAGCTTTTGCTACTGCTTCTTTTAAATTATTAGTAGTTTCAATTCGGAAAAAATCGGAATTATGTTTTGCCTCTTTAACTTTAATATCACAACCTATTATATCATCAGATGAGAATATATTGTTTTTAACAATTCCACTTAACAAAGCTGTTCCCATATTACCTAAACCAATAATTGTTAATTTCATTTTTACACCTACTCTCTAATCTGCCCATCACCCATAATAACATATTTAGTTGAAGTAAGTTCTTTAAGCCCCATTGGCCCACGCGCATGTAGCTTTTGTGTGCTAATGCCAATCTCTGCTCCCATACCAAATTGACTGCCATCAGTAAATCTTGTTGAGGCATTTACATAAACTGCAGCTGCATCAATTTCTGCGAGAAATTTACGGGCTGTGGTATAATTTTCAGTAACAATGGCCTCAGAATGTTTAGTGCCATATTTATAGATATGATCACTTGCTTCCTCAAAACTATTAACAATCTTTACTGACATTATATAATCAAGATACTCTGTTCCCCAGTCTGCTTCTGTTGCTAATTTAATTTCTTCACTTATTTTTTTGCTATTTTCGCAACCACGTAATTCAACCTTATCTTTCTTTAATAAATTAAAGACTTCAGGTAAAAACTTTGCTGCTATATCTTTATGAATAAGCATGCTCTCAGCTGCATTACAAACAGCCGGTCTGCTAGTTTTTGCATTATAAACTATTGCAAGTGCTTTTTTGAAATCAGCATCTTTATCAACATAAATGTGACAATTACCAACTCCAGTTTCCACAACAGGTACTCTCGATTCATTTACAACACGCTGAATTAGTTCTGCTCCACCCCGCGGAATTAATAAATCTAGATAGTTATTTAATTTAAATATTACTTCTACTGCCTGGCGATCAGTCGTTCTAACAAGTTGCACGGCTGATTTTGGTAGACCAGCTTCCTGTAATGCACTTTGAATAACATCAGTTAATATTGCATTTGAATGGTAAGCATATGAACCCCCACGCATTAATACTGCATTACCTGATTTAAGACAAAGGCCCGCTACGTCTACTGTAACATTAGGACGTGCTTCATAGATAATACCTATCACACCAATTGGAACTCTTACCTGGCCGATTTGTAACCCATTCGGTCTTTTCCACATTTTGACTGACTCACCAATAGGATCTTCTTGTTGAGCAACTTCTCTAATTCCAGCTGCCATTCCTTTAATACGATCTTCAGTTAACATTAACCTATCAAGTAAAGCTCTACTAAGTTCGGCCTCTCTACCTTTTTCCATATCTTTTTCATTTACTGCTAATATATCATCACATTTATCAATCAGTTTGTCAGCAATTAAGTTTAAGGCTTGATCTTTCTCTCTAGACGAAATCCTAGCTATTTCGCGCGAAGCAGAAACTGCTTTTTCTGCTTGACTAATCACTTCTTGTTCAATACTCATCAAAATTTCCCTCCTTGATAATCATATTGTCCCTATGGATAACCTCCACCTGATTAATATATCCCAATATCTCAATTATTTGACTAGAATGATGGCCTTTTATTTTTTTAATTTCTGAAGCTGAATAATTACTAATTCCTTTGCCAATTTTCTTACCATTACTAGTCTTAATATTGACCATTTCACCACTATTAAAATTTAACTTTACTTTTAAAATACCACCAGGCAAAAGACTCTTTTTCTTTTCAGTTAATGCTAGAACAGCGCCTTCATCAACTATAATTGTTCCTTCTGCTGGCAAATTATAATTAAGCCATTGTTTCCTCTTACATAAAATACTCTCACAAGGCAAAAAAGTTGTGCCTATTTCATATTTACCTTTTTCAGCCATTTCAACAAGTTTAAGTAAAATATTTCTTTGTTGGCCAGGTCCAATAATCATCATAATTCCAGATTCAGTTGCAATCTGAGCTGCCATAATTTTAGTGACCATCCCACCAGTACCGACCATACTTTCCGGGCTACCCGCCATTTCTATAATAGCCTGATCAATTTTTTCTACAACTGAAATTAACTGAATATCTTTGTCTTTTATTGCCGGTTTCCTGTTATAAAAGCCATCAATATCAGATAAATTTATTAATAAATCAGCCTCAATCAAACTGGCTACCCTTGCAGAAAGTGTATCATTGTCCCCAAATTTAATCTCATCAGTTACTACTGTATCATTCTCATTAATAACCGGTATAATACCATGTGAAAGTAGGCTTTCAATTGTATTATTAGCATTTAAATAACGATTACGATTCTCTAGATCACTTGCAGTTAATAAAATTTGAGCTGCTTTTTCTCCATATTGTTGAAAAAATTTATTATAAATACCAATTAATAAACCCTGTCCAATTGCAGCACATGCCTGTTGTTCAGGGATCTGCAAAGGTTTTTCTTTTAAACCAAGTTCAGCCATACCAGCTCCTACCGCTCCTGAACTTACCAGTGCAATATCTTTTCCCATGTTTTTGAGGTCAACCATCTGTCTGACCAAGGCATCAATTTGACTAAAATTTAGTTTGCCACCTGGATGGGTCAGAGTACTGCTTCCAATTTTTATGACTATCCTCTGCAAATTTTTTGGGCTCATTTAAATCATTCCTATCATCTATTCTTGTTTATAAGATTATATCAGATATTTGCTTAGGAAAAAAGCCCCTGTTTTGAAAACAAGGGCTTTATCTACTAAATTTTATTAATTTTTGGGTCTAGCTTGATATTTTGTATGGAGTAAGTGATGTGACTCTCCACCCAATGGTTCTCCAAGAAAATCTTCATATAATTTGATAATCATTGGATTTTCATGTGATTTTCTAATAACCATCTGGTCATCAATTGCCTTAATTCCAGCAGCTCTTTTATCTTTCTTCTCACGTGAAGCAGGTAATGGTTGACCACCACCACCTACACAACCATGGGGACAGGCCATAATTTCAATAAAATCATATGGTGATTCTCCTTTGCGAACCTCATCAAGTAATTCAGCAGCATTTGCTAAACCATTAGCAATAGCTACTCTGATCGTCTTATCTCCAATAACTAATTCAGCATCATTAATACCTCTAAAGCCAAGATTTAATCTCTCTAAAGGTTCCCCCGTTAATTTTTCTTTAACTGTTCTAACAGCTGCTTCTGTTACACCACCTGTTGTACCAAAGATAGTCGCTGCACCTGTATGTGCACCCATCAATTCATCAAAATCTTCATCATTTAATAATTCAAATTTAATTCCCATTTCCTTAATCATTCTAGCTAATTCTCGTGTCGTAAGGACGGCGTCTGTATCTTGATAACCACTATCATTCATCTCTTCTCTATCTTTCTCAAACTTTTTTGCTGTACACGGCATAATAGCCACCGTATAAATAGATGCAGGATCTATATCTTCAAGTTCAGCATAATATGTTTTAGCTATGCTTGAAAACATCTGCATAGGTGATTTTGCACTAGATAAATTATTAAGCAGATCAGGATAATTATGCTCTGCAAACTTAACCCAACCAGGACAACAAGAAGTAATATGAGGTAGATTTTTATCTCCTTGCAATCTCTTTAAAAACTCATTACCTTCTTCCATGATAGTCAAGTCAGCACTAAATTCAGTAGAAAAAACTTTATTAAAACCTAGTCTTCTTAAAGCAGCTGCTAATTTTCCAGTTACAATTGTACCTGCTTCATAACCAAATTCTTCTCCTATTGTCGCCTGAATTGAAGGAGCAGTTTGAACTATTACATATTTCTTATCATCCTCAATAGCTTTCCAAACTTTATCAATCTCGCTTATTTCAGTTAATGCGCCCACTGGACAAACCGTTGCACATTGACCACAATTAGCACAATTAATATCTCGCTGGGGTAGATCAAAAGCAGTTGTTACTATTGAATTAAAGCCACGATTGGCAAACTGTAATGCAGATACTCCCTGAATTTCTTCACAAGTTCTAACACAGCGACCACATAGAATACATTTGTTGGGATCTCTTTTTAGGGAAGGTCCAACTTCATCTACTTCTACTTCCCTTCTCTCACCTTCTAAACGCTCCACATCTTCACTCCTGATTCCAAGACTATGCACAATATCCTGTAGTTCACAGGTACCATTGCGATCACAGCCAAGACAGTCATTTGGATGGTTGGCTAATAAAAGCTCTACATTTCTCCTTCTAGCAACTCTAGCTCGCTGGCTGCGAGTACTAAATTCCATACCTTCAGTAACAGGAGTAGCACAAGAAGCAACTAGTTTACCACTCTTTAAATCTTCCACAACACAGACCCGGCAAGCTCCATGTAAACTTAAATCAGGATGATAACATAAATAAGGAATCTCAATACCAATTTCTTTAGCTGCATTGAGAAGTGATGTGCCTGGCTCAACCTGAACAGCTTGATCATCTATTTTAATATTTATTTTGCTCATTATTTTCCCTCCTTTTCTATTATTAACCCTGAGAAATTGCGCTTACTGGACATTTGCTTGCACAGACCCCACAGGAAATACAAATATCATCATCTATTTGATAACTTTCTTTAGGTGTACCAGTTATTGCATCAACTGGACAAGCTTTTGCACAAATACTACAGCCAACACATGTTTCTTTATCTATCAGGTAAGCACTAGCTAAATCTTTACAAACACCAGCAGGACATTTATGATCAAAAATATGAGCTTCATACTCATGTCTGAAATATTTAAGTGTACTTAAAACCGGATTAGGCGCTGTTTGTCCCAGCCCACATAAAGCTGTGTCTTTAATATGATGAGCAAGATCCTCAAGTAAAGCTATATCTCCATCTTCTCCCTCACCCTCACAAATTCTTTCTAATATTTCAAGCATTCGCTTGGTACCTTCACGACAAGGTGTACATTTACCACATGATTCACTCTGCGTAAAATTCAAAAAGAAACGTGCTACATCAACCATACATGTGCCATCATCCATAACAACCATACCACCAGAACCCATCATCGCTCCTACACCAAGTAAGGAATCATAATCAATTGGCAGATCGAGATGTTCACTGGTTATACATCCGCCTGATGGACCACCTGTCTGAACAGCTTTATATTTCATACCTTCACCAAGGCCACCACCAATATCATAGATAACCTCTCTTAAAGTTGTTCCCATTGGAACTTCCACAAGACCAGTATTATTAATTTTACCAGTCAAAGCAAATACTTTCGTACCTTTACTATTTTCTGTTCCTATTTTACTATATTCTTCTGCTCCATTTTTTATAATATATGGTATATTACCATATGTTTCAACATTGTTAATATTAGTTGGCTTACCCCAGAGACCACTATTTGCTGGATAGGGTGGTCTTGGCCTTGGCATGCCTCTTTTTCCTTCTATTGAGGCCATTAATGCTGTTTCCTCACCACAAACAAAGGCACCTGCACCTTTTTTGATATGAAGTTTAAAATTATAGCCACTACTAAAGAGATCATCTCCCAACAGACCATAATCTTCTGCTTGACTAATAGCTTTTTCTAACCTCTTAATGGCTAATGGGTATTCTGCTCTTACATAAAGATAACCTTCATCTGCACCGATTGCATAACCAGCAATAATCATTCCTTCTATTACTCGGTGTGGATCACCTTCTAATAAACTACGATCCATAAATGCACCTGGATCACCTTCATCTGCATTACAGATTACATATTTTTTATTACTAACTGCCTCGTGAGCAAACTGCCATTTTAAACCAGTTGGAAACCCACCTCCACCACGTCCACGCAAACCAGAATTTTTAACTTCTGCAATGACGTCTTTCTGGCTCATTGAGGATAAGGCCTTACCTACTGCTTCATAACCACCAAGAGCAATATACTCATCAATATTTTCTGGGTCTATCTTACCACAATTTGAAAGCACAATTCGTTCTTGTTTTTTATAAAATTGGATATCATGATAGGATGGAATATTTTCTTCAGTTACTGGTTCTTTAAATAATAATCGTTCAACTATTCTTCCCTTTAATAAATGTTCTTCCACCAATTCAGGGATATCTTCACTCTTTACTTCACAATAAAAAACTCCTTCAGGATAAACAACCACAATTGGACCTTTTTCACAAAAGCCGTGGCAACCTGTTTCAATAATCTTCACTTCTTTATTAAGATTTCTTTCTGCCAATTCATCCTCCAGGGCTATTCTCATCTTCTTTGCACCTGAAGAAGTACAACCGGTTCCGGTACAGATTAAAATATGGGAACGGTAGATAATATCTTTCATCTAAATAATACCTCCTTCAGATTAATTATCCATTCGAGCAATTGCTAACTCCTGGACTATATTTTCATTAATTACGTGTTCTGTAATTATTCTTTTCACATCATTTAATTTTAAATTACCATAAGTTATTCTATCTTTACCTGGCATTTTAACATCTAAGAGTGGTTCTCTTTCACACATACCAATACAACCAGTTTGGGTAACCTTGGCATCAACATCTCTTTTTTCAAGCTCTGCAAGTACTGCTTGTAATATTTCTCTTGCCCCAGCTGCTATGCCACACGTACCCATCCCTATTATTATCTCTGGACGATTACTTTCATCTCTCATTTTCATTTCTTTCTCTACTTTATCTCTTAACTGTCTTAATTCTTCTAAAGATTTCAAATTAAACTTCACCTCCACGAATTTCTCTTAATCCTTCTTCAAGATAACTTTTAATCCAGTTAATAATTTTTAAATTTGTTATTGACAGTCCAGTCAATTCTTTTTTAACTTCCTTTGTGTTAAAAATAAACTTAGCATCGTTATAAATGTGTTCATAATTTAAATCTATCTCATCACCATTTGTAGCAATAAAACCAGCGAGAGTTGCAGCTAAATCTCCAAGTGGTGCTCTATCAAGATGTGAATATTTGAAAATAGCTTCTACTTTAGTTCCTTCTCCTAATACAGAAGCTAAATTGAAATCACCTTCACACCTTTTGGCAGCCGCTTGAAAAAGGGATAATCCTAGTCCGACTTCTCTCTCTGTTCTTTGCGTTACAAATGGATTTAATACTTCTTTCGCCTGCTTTTCTTCCATGCCTGACCCATTATCTGCAATCTTAATTATCAATCTGTCTGCTTTAATATCTTCTTTAATAAAGACTTTGATTAAATCTGCATCTGCAATTAGTGAATTCTCCATAATATCCAATATATGAAGGGCAAGTTCACGCACCTAAATCACACCTTATTTAAATTCGCTTAGGATTTCAGGTACTTTTTCCGGTGTTAATCTTCCATGTGTGCTATCATTAATCATAATAACAGGCGCAAGTCCACAGGCACCAATACAGGCAACTGTTTCTAAGGTGAAGTTAAGATCTTTAGTAGTTTCACCACTTTCGATGCCAAGTTCATCCTTAATAGCAGTCAATACCTTGTCTCCTCCACGTACATGACAAGCAGTACCCATACATACTCGTACAATATTTTTACCACGTGGCTCTTGATGAAATTGAGTATAAAAAGTTACAACTCCATAAACCTGACTTAAAGAAAGATCAAGAGAAGAGGCAATATTTGTTAAAATTTCTTCAGGCAAGTAGCCATATTCTTCCTGTGCTTCCTGCAAAACAGGTATTAGATACCTTTCTTTTTTTTCATAACGAGCTAAAATTTTCTGCAGAGGAGCATAATATTTTTCTTGTTTTTCTGTTAATTTATTTCCACCACAACATTCCATCACTTTAACCTCCTTTTTAATGATATCTATTTTTTTATTAATTAAAAACATTGATTTCTCTACCTTTTTTATTTTCTAGAGCCAGAAATACCTCCTCAATAGATAATCGTTTTAGCTTAAATAAAGAATAAGCTTTAATATCAGCTAAATAATGGCTATCTGAATTTATAATGAATTTCTGGGCTGATAATTCTGGTTGTTCCTTAATTAGATTTACTTCATTACTGTTTTTTGATATTTCCAACAAATTAATTTCAAGATCAGGTGGTAAAAAGCCAAGTTGGGATAAAATACTATTTTTACGATCAAGATGGGCAGGAACAACGAACCCACCCATCTTTTTTACTTTGCTAAATATTTGATCCATTCTAAAATTAGTGGCTGTGGCTAATAGTTTTTTTTCTTTTTCTAGAAATTCATTTTCATGATCTGTTATTAATTGGTATCCAAAAAATTCTTCATCATTACTTAAATCAGGTAGAGCTTGATAAACCTTTTCTTGCCAGGCTAATAATCTTTGTATATCTCTAAAATAACAAAGTAAATGAATCTCTTCTCTTGATTCAACTTCCATGCCCGGTAGGATCAATAACTCATATTTTTTTGCAGCCTCAATCACTACTCTAACATTTTTGGCAGAATTATGATCTGTCACTGCTAATACTTTTATCCCCTCCTGGACAGCTTTTTCAACTATATTTAATGGAGTCATAGTCAGATCAGCACAAGGAGATAAAACAGTATGCAGATGAAGATCGGCAGGGAAGACGTTCATTATAATCCCATGTCTTTTAAATAGCTAACCAATTCATAAGACTGTAAGTCTGTTTTTAATAAATTAATTCCTTTTGCATTAGCTTTTTCAATTGCATCCTGGTCAAAGTCAAAATCTTCTACAAGAATCACTGCTGCTAGGTCAACCAATAAGGCTACAGCGACTACATTTTGATGACCTTGCACAGTCAACCAAAGATTATTCGATTTTGCCTTTGCCATTACATTACTCAAAAGGTCACCAATATATATACCGGAAATTTCCTGATCAAGTTTCGGCCCTGACACTATTTTTAAATTAAGCTTTTCAACTATCTGTTTTACTTTCATGTTGTTCCTCCTTTCGGGACATGACAGGGGGAAGTTCATGGGCTAGATTTGACATTTTATCAGCAAGTTTACCTACTTCTTTTCTTAACATAAAAATACAGTCAGAGCGATTGGCTAACCCATTCACAATATCTTCGGCCAATGTCTTACAATCTGGTGCTCCACAGGCCGCACAATCTAAACCAGGAAGTATTTCCACTTCTTTATCAACCAGGGCCAGTTTGGCCACAGCCCGAGTGAAATCAGCATCAAGAATATCTTGATTATCTGCTATAAAGGAATAATCCATATCAAAATTAAATTTAATTCCCAACTTATTCTGTTTATTTGCTCCATTCTCCTGACTGACAATTTGCGCAACTCTTCTTTCAATATTAAAACGGGCTTGGAAAGGATTAATCACATTTAAGACTCCACCAACACATCCATCCCGACATGCAACAAGCTCAAAATATTTAACACCAGAAATATTATTTCTTTCAATCTCTTCCAGAACTGACTTAACATTATGAATTCCAGTTACACTAATGACTCCCCATTTTTGTTTTGATTTTAATATATTTGCTTCACCACCACTCTGTCCCCAGATAACTGCTGAATCTAAAGTATTATATGCTTCTATTTCAGCCGCTTTCACCTCACCAAGACAAGAAAGAACTTTCTGATATATTGTTTCAACACCAATTGCTCCTGTGAGTGCACTATCTTTTAAACCTAATGGATTTGTTACAGTTGTTAATTTTGCAGGACAAGGAGTCAAAAAATAAACACCAATCTCTTCTTTTGAGATATTCATACTTACTTTTATTTCTTTTCTAATCTTTCCAGCCATTAATTCTACCGGTGATTTAAGTGGTAACAAAAGTTCAAGCAAATCAGGATAAATCAATTTAATTAACCTCACAACTACCGGGCACGAAGAAGAGATAAAAGAACCTTTATTCTCCTCTAAAAATGAAAAAGTTTTCCGTGACAATGCTGCTGCTGCATCAGCAACATCATATACTTTTTTAAAACCAGTTCTCACTAAAGCTGCTTTAATTTTTCCTGGCTCTATATCTGCTGAAAACTGTCCATAAAAACTCGGAGGGACAAGCACTACAGGGTATTTATGCTTTTTCAAATCTGCCAGTTGGTCTGTTTGAGTATATTTTGCATGGTATTCACAAGTACGAATACACTCACTACAGTCTATACAGAGATTTTCTTTAATCCAAGCTCTTCCTTGATGTACTCTAATTGCTTTTGTCGGACACTTTTTCACACAATTTGTACATCCTTCACATTTATCTTCTTTTAAAAATACAGAATGCTTATTCATTAATTATTGCCTCCTGCTGAGCTCTCTCTAATTAAAATTAATGATAACTTTTATAACTGTACCCTGCCCTAAAGCAGTTTCAACATTAAGCTTGTCAGCATAGCGTTTGACATTTACAAGGCCCATTCCTGCTCCAAAACCCAGCTTGCGTATTTCATCAGAAGCAGTCGAATAACCTGGTGTAAACGCTTTATCTAAATCTTTTATACCTGGCCCACTATCACTAACAATTATTTCTAAGTTTTCAGGTGAAACAGATGCTTCAATAACTCCACCTTCTGAATGAATGACAACATTCATCTCCAGTTCATAAGTGACTATTGCTGTTTTTCTAATTATCGCATTGGTCACACCAAGCTTACGAAGTTTATTTTTAAGTTGGCTTGAAGCTTCTCCACCACTTTGAAAATCTAATTTTTCTATTTCTTTTTCAATAATTTTTGTAGGCAAAAAAGATCAACTCCTGATATAAGTATAGTTTACTCGATATAATTCATCTTTTCTGGAGTAATGCCATAATGAAATAACAGACCACATGCTTCAAAAAGAGGTTTATCTGTCATAAATAAAGAAATTTCTTGATCTTTAGCCAGTTTTATTGTTTCTGCCAGTGGTTCTTTGCCTCGCACAAAAATAATTAGATCAATTCCTATCATTTCAGCAGTCCTTATTACCTGAGGGTTTGTCAGACCAGTTAAGAGTAATGTTTTCTCACTAGAAAAAGCAAGCACATCACTCATTAAATCAGCCCCACAAGCATTTTTAATAATGAACTCATCAGATATTCCCTTCTTTTCATAAAGTACCTTTGTACTTAAAAGTTCTTTTACCTGGCCTAACTTCATCATCTTAAAACCTCCAATATAATCATATCTTAACTATCAGTAAATTGCAATTATTGCTTCGCGGTGAAAAATTTCACATACAAAAAGAAAAAAAGCGATTCTCTTACTCCGATTATATATATCAGATCCCGCTTTGTCAAGATTAGCAAACCTAATAATCCAATAAAATCATTAAAGGTTTAAACCCGTTCCCCATCAATAAATACCATTTCAACTTTACTCTCTAATAAAAGTGGATCCCCAGAAAATACCACTAGATCTGCATCCTTACCTACTTTAATACTACCAACCCGATTATCAACTTGCAATATTTTAGCAGGATTAATAGTAATTGCTTTCAGCGCCTCTTTCCTTTCCATACCAGCTTTAACTGCTAAGGCAGCATAAACAGGCAGATTATAAACAGGCACTACCGGATGATCACTCATCAGAGCCACTAATACTCCTGCTTCATTGAGAACACAAGCTGTTCTAAAGCTAAGCTCTTTTAGTTCAACTTTTACGCGACCAGTCATTGATGGTCCTACTACTGCTGCTATATTAGATTCTCTAAGTTCCTCAGCCAAAAGATGGCCTTCCGTGCAATGCTCAATTGTAATATCTATCGCAAATTCTTTTGCTATTCTTAATGCAGTTGCAATATCATCAGCACGATGTGCATGGATTTTTAATGGTATTTCTTTATTTAAGATCCGTCCTAAACTTTCCATTTTAATATCTCTTTTAAATAATTCTCCGCTTGTTCTTTTTTTCTCTTTTTCACTAAGATAATCTTCTGCCTTTATTAAAGCTTCTCGCATTGCCGCAGCCACTGCCATTCTTGTCATAGGCGACTTTTTCTGATCAGAATAAACTTTCTTAGGATTTTCTCCAAAAGCTGCTTTTATACCAGCAGGATCTTTAAGGATCATTTTTTCAATTAAATTAGCACTTTTAGTTTTTAAGACTAAATTTTCTCCCCCAATTACATTTGCACTACCCGGGCCAGTCATTAAAGCCGTCACTCCATTTTCGCGAGCTTCTTTAAAAGCCTCATCGGCTGGATTAACAGCATCAATAGCCCGTAAATGTGGGGTAATTGGGTCACTCATTTCATTGTAATCTCTTCCTTCCCAACCAAGTCCTTCTTCACCAATACCAACATGAGTATGTGCATCAATCATGCCAGGTAATAGCGTTTTAGCAGTCAAATCGATTTCTTGATAGCCATCAGGAATAGCTATATTTTCACCAACTGCTGCAATTTTTCCATTCTTTAATAAAACAGTCCCTGTGAGATAATCTTTATCTTCCATTGTTAATATCTTTACATTTGTTAATGCTAACATTTAATCAACCAGCTTTCTTTAATAATTATTAATAATCAGCAACAATTTTCCCAACCACTTCTCCCCGATGATTTTTCACAACAGGATAATGGTAATCTTTTAAACTCTCTAACTCTTTAGCATTCAAAATTTTCAACTGTTTAAGCAACTCAACTACAACAGGCGGGAGTGCTCTTTTATTTCCATCCCCAATTTTAACCGCTATGCCTGGTCCATTATGTACACCTATACAAAAAACACCTTCTGCACCAAACTTAGCTGTAAACTTTCGCTTAGTCACTTGCATAAGACCTGTATTAAATCTTTTCCTACCAGCTAACAAATATGGATGTTTCTCCATAGCATCTGTGACCAATCTAGCCGCTCTTCCTTGCTTGTCATTTAATGCAGCTGGATTAGCAAGCTTATAATAGGCAAGCGCCATCTTACTTAGTGGTAAACCAAAGACTACTACACCACAACCATCCTTGCCCAGCATAACTTCAGTCTGAGGTACTTCTGCCATCACAGCCACAGTTTCTAATAATAGTTGTTGTAATGGGTGCTCAATTGACAAATAGTTCTCAGTTGACCAATTATAATATCTACAAATTGCCAATAAAGCTGTATGTTTGCCTGAACAGTTATTATGTAAAGTTGATATTTCTTGATTATTGCGATAGAGTAATTCTCTAGCTTGACGATCATAGGGAGCATGAATACCACATAATAAATCAGCAGGAGTAGCTCCAATTTTATTTAAAATATTACTAACAATCTTCACGTGGACTTTCTCACCATTATGAGAGGCTGCCATAACTGCTAATTCTTCAGAAGTGATCTTGTATTTATCTACAGCACCAGAAATAATTAAAGGTAATAATTGAAATGGTTTTGCACATGATCTCCAATAAGTAAGCAATTCTGGATTACCTATAGAAAAAATATTTTCGCCCAGATGATTAACCACTGTTAAATCACCATAATGCCTACTCTCAACAATTTCTCCCCGATAAACATCAGCTAATTTTTCTGACATAATAATCCCCCCTGAAAAAAATAAAAGATTCTCCCAGCCGCAACCGGCAAAGAAGAATCTTTTTCTTTATAGGTCAATTAGCCCCAGACTGATTTCTAATGAGGTATTCACTTTTTCAATTATATCATCACTAAGATGGGCCACGTGTCTCTGTAGTCTTTTTTTATCTATTGTTCTAACTTGTTCTAACAAAACTACCGAATCTTTTTCCAAACTATCATTTTCTGCAGAAATCTCTACATGAGTTGGTAGTTTAGCCTTATCAATTTTAGAAGTAATTGCGGCAACTATAACAGTCGGGCTATACTTGTTACCAATATCATTTTGTACAACAAGTACCGGTCTTACCCCACCTTGTTCAGATCCGATGACAGGGTTTAGATCGGCATAAAAAACATCACCCCTAGTTACATTCAATTTATTCACACTCCGCTAAACTTTCTTCATAATAAAAAAACGTCCGACACTCACAGCAGATAGCCTCATCAGCTAACTCCTGATTAAGTCTGGCCATCTCTAAATATCCTGCTCTCAATTTGTCTCTAACTTCTTGTTTTTTTTGCTCTCTCAAATATAATTTCATCGCCTCTTTTATTAAGTCATTACGATCACTACGATCCCTTTGCACATAGAAATCTAATTCTTCTATTAAATTGTGGGGAAGTGATATCAATACTTCTTTTAGATCGGCCAACAAAAAGCACCCCCAGTCAAGAACAGTCTAATATAATTATATACATTAAGACTCGAAAATGTCAATATTAACTGTTTTTATTTTGCCACTAGACCATTATTATATACATCATCAATTTTAATTACCTTTTCAAAAAAAAAATAATGATGAGAACTATCTTTTTATCTCATCATTGATTAAATAGCCATCCTCAGTGAACCGCTCGTTTGCTTCTACCATTTTTTTATATCCATCAATCATGGCATTAGCAATCTTTTCTTTTTCTGCCTCTGTTAATGCTTTTTTCCGACGTAAACGGTCTACCAAGAATATCCCTCCCCATAACTTATATAACTATACTAGATATAGTATATAACAGTAAATATAGCCTGTCAATCATCTGGTAGGCTATATTTACTGCCAATATTTTCTGAAATTAAAGTTGATATATTAGTCCGTGCTCACTAATATATCTTATCAGCAAGCTATACATTTTATGACTAATTAGGGTTGAACTATCACCTACAATAATAATCTTTTTTCTTGCTCTTGTTAAAGTAATATTTAATTTTTTTAAGTTCTGTAAACGTCCCAAATTACCTTCTTGATTACTTCGCACAGTAGTAAAAATAATTACTTCTTTTTCTCTTCCCTGCAATGCTTCAATTAAATTAGTCTCTATTTTTTTATTTTTAGCCTGATGATGCAATAAATCTATCTGATCAAGATAAGGCGAAATAACTGCAATATCTTCCTCATCTAAACCTAATTTAAGCGCCCGATCAACTATATCAAGCACAATTTCAACTTCTACTGGATTTTGATAAGTATGAAAACCGGGTAAAGTATATTCACTAGCTTTCATCTTAAGAGTATCAAGAAAAACTAGGGGAAATTCCGGGGCTAAAGCTTGTTCTGTAAAACAATTAAGATTATCAACATTAAAATCATAAAGTTTTATATTATTAACTGCTGAAGCAGATTTAATCTCTCCATTATAAAAATACTTATTAGAAAAATTCATTATTTTTTCATTCATTCTGTATTGTATATCTAAAAACGATTTGAATTCTTCAGTTGTTTCCTCATATAGTCTTTCAAAAAGAGATTTAATTAAACCATCCTGAGCAGCTACTCTGCTTTGCAGTTCAGGTGAAAATTGTTCTTTATCTCCTAATAAGATGAATTTATCTGCTTTACTAATTGCTAAAATACTTTCAGGCTCAGTTGCTTGATTTGCATCATCAATAACTACTAAATCAAATTCTATTCCTGTAAGCAGATCAGAATCTGCCGCAAAATTGGTAGCACCAATAACTGCTGCCTCTTCGATAATTTTTTGCACACAGTTCTCCTGCACACTATTCCCAGTATCTTCTCCCTGCTGTATCAAACTGGCCAATGTCATCTTTTTCAGAGGAGAATTAGAATCTGCAGGATGTCCAATCCGAACTACTTGTTCACAATTTTCAATTGTCTTTTCTAATAAATTATCAAGCACCTGATTAGTACTCGCAGTTACTAATATTTTTTTACCATGACGAACTGCTTGTTGTATTATCTCATCTGCAACAAGAGTTTTTCCAGTACCAGCAGCACCAGCTATTAAATAATAATCCTTTGCTTCTAAAGAGTTCCTCACAACTCTTCGCTGAGCCTGGCTTAAAATTGAATGAATATAATCATTCTCAACTGTTGCTTTTTCTTTCCAGGTAGGTTGACACTTATTTAACAAAATATCTTTTAAATGTTGTTTATTACTCTTGTTATATTTGATATCTTGCAAAGAGTCTAACATTGCTTGATAGTTTTTAATATTTACTGTCCAATCAATTCGCAATTTACTCTGTATAAAGTCATCTACTAACTCTTCTGAGAACATTATTTTAAAATCAGTCCTTGTTTTTTCTACTACCTGGCCTTGATAAATATCTGCTGAAAGAGGATCATTTTTACTTATAATAACTAAATCGCCGACATTAATCTCATTATCTACTAATTTATCTGTATCCGAATAGCAAGAAAACTTATAAAGAGGCTTGTCCGAAAATGAAAAGCCAATCCGTTCACATTTCATCCCTAAAATAGCTTTTCCTTCCTTTTCTCTGGCTCTTGCTGAAAGGTGTTTCATCTCTAGTCTAACCTGTTCTAAGGCAGCCTCTTTTTCCAGATTTACTAATTTTACAAAATGATTATAATAATTTATGATATCTTTATCCATTAAATCATCTGGATTTTCTGGCCTTACAAAAACATGTACACCACCAATTTGATTATCATCCATTACTTCAATAATCTTTGGTGCTGATTTGAGTGAAACCTCTACCCGGGCTTGCTTTTTATGTCGATGAATTTGTATTTTACCAATTTGATCACTATTAATATCCGCTTCATTTATAAAAGCACCTACAATATCACCAGGACCAATAGAGTCATCTATTTCCGAAATAATTAAATTTATAATATCTGTCACCCCCTGCAACAACAAATTTTATTTATTCTCGATATCTTGATAGACTTTACTTCCAATTGTATTTTCCTGATATTGATATTTGCCTTGATAGGGAGCAGCAGCTGCCTGATCCATCTGGGCAAAAACCAACTGACATATCCGCCGACCTGCTTTCAATTTAATTGCTAGCCTATTTGCATTAAAAAGTTCAAGAGTGATCTGTCCTTCAAAACCTGGATCAACCCAACCTGCATTTTGAATAAAAAGACCCATTCTGCCAATTGAACTTCTCCCCTCCACAAAAGCAGTCAAATTTGCTGGTAATTTAATATATTCTTTAGTTGTTGCCAGCAAAAACGAATGTGGCGGAATTACAATCTCTTCACCTTGAAATTCCTGATACTTAATTTCATCAGTTAGTGACATTGATGTTAAATAATTTTCATCAATTTTTAAAAAATCCTCTCCTAACCTCATATCTACAGAGGCTGGCTGGATCTGAATATCAGCAAGTGGTTCTATTACTAACTCATTATTACTTAACATTTTTTTAATAGTTTTATCTGAAAGAATCATATTTTTTACTCCTAACTTTCTGTTTGAATTATTTTTTTAAAAGCTCTAGGTAAATATTTTATTATATCGTTTGCTGTTAGACAATATTGAGTACAGTCTGCTGCAGCTAAATCCCCTGCCAGGCCGTGTAGATAGACTCCCAATAGTGCCGCTTCATCAATTGCTAGTCCCTGTACAATAAGACTTCCAATCATACCACTCAAGACATCGCCACTGCCTGCAGTCGCCATACCTGCATTTCCAGTCTGATTAATATAACTTTTTCCATCTGGAAAGGCAATAACAGTAGCTGCTCCTTTTAAAACAACTGTAATTTGATTTTGAAAAGCAAACTCACTAGCAGTTGCAAGCCGATTTTGTTCAATTTCCTCAATACTATAGCCTGTTAATCGAGCGAATTCACCTGGATGTGGTGTAATAATCATATTTGTATTTAAAAGTGAAAATAAACTATTTCTCGCAATTAAATTTAAGCCATCAGCATCTATTAAAAGAGGTTTATGAAAATTTTTTAATATTATAGACAAAAATTCTGCCGTACTTTGCTTTTGACCAAGACCAGGGCCTAAAACTAACCCAGCCATTTTTTCGCTTCTTTCAAGTAGTTGTTCTCCTGCTTTTTGTGCAAAAAAACCATTTTCATCTGCCAGTGGGTAGGTAACCGTTTCAAGAAAATGCCCAGTCAAATCCTTTTCAATACTGGCCGGTAGAGCGGTATAAACAACACCTGCTCCTGTTTTCAAGGCAGCTTTTGCACTTAATAATGGCGCCCCTCCCATACCTGTTGAACCTCCGGCAATCAGTAATTTACCATAACTGCCTTTATGACTATTGCTTTCACGTAAAGGAAGTAAATTTGCAGCCTCCTGAATATCTAGGCTAAAAAGGTCATATTCAGGCTCCGACTTATTTAAAATTCGAGCCGGTATCCCGATCTCAATTACATTTAATCTACCACTATAACTACGTCCTGGATATAACAATAAACCAGATTTTAAAAATGACATTGTGGCAGTCAGATCAGCTTTCACAGCACAACCTAAGACTTTCCCAGTTTTACCATCAATCCCAGAAGGAATATCTACAGCTAACACTGGAAGTGGAATGCTATTGATTAAATTAATAACAGTTTCATAATCATTTTTAACCTTCCCTTTTAAACCAGTACCAAAAATACTATCTATAATTAGGCAACTATTATTACAGATGACTTCCTGCTTAGCTAAAAAATCAGAAAGTGTTAAAATTTGCAGATTGTTCAGCTTACATAAATCATAATTTTTTTTATTAATTCCCTGGAGACTATTCGAAGAGGAACAAAGAATAATTTTCACTTGATAGCCCCACTGTTTTAACCAACGTGCTGCCACTAGTCCATCTCCACCATTATTCCCTTTACCAACAAATATCATGATGGTTTTCGCTTTACTCTGATTATTCTCTTGCAAAAAATCGCTCGCCAATGCTGCAACTCCCTGACCAGCTGCTTCCATCAACAAAATTTCTGGATAACCAGCCCTGATTGTTCTCTGATCAAGATCTGTCATTTCTTCTGGACTTAAAACAATCATTTTTTAATCCCCTTCTCCAATTGCCTGAGCAACAGCATAATTTTTTTCATGAGAAATAGTTAAATGCACCTTTTTGATGCCAATCTTCTCACAGTGAGATAATGCTTGACCAGATAAGAAAACTTCTGGTTTTCCTTGTAAATCATTTTTAATTTCAATATCTTGCCAGCTATTATTACTAAGTCCTGTACCTAACATTTTTAATACTGCTTCTTTAGCAGCAAATCTGCCTGCCAAAGATGTAATTTTTTCTTTTCTGGACTCACAATACTTTTTCTCAAGAGTTGTATAAACCCTATTTAAAAATTTATCACCAAAATTATCTATACTATCAGCAATTCTGCCAACTTCAACAATATCTATTCCGGTACCAATTATCATAATTATCCTTCCTTTAAGTATCAGCTATTACTTAATTATAATAAATTACTACTATAAATGCAAAAAAATAAACGGGCCGTGCGGCCCGCCTACTATTATTGATCATCTACCATTTTGACTATCATACTAGCAAGTGCTTTCTGCTCTTTTTCATCACCAGATTGCCATAAATCTCTTAGTACTTTCTGTTGCGGATTTGCTGGCTCAACATTATTTTCCAAAAAGTCACCGACTTTTTCGCCAAGATTTACAATCGTGTTATCTTTCATTCCAGATTTTTCACTAACATTAACTGCACCTGATAAAGTCTTTTTCCATTTTTGCCAATCCTTAAATATTTCCATAACTCTCCCTCCTTGAATTTAGTATTCCAAGATTAAGAAAAGTTATGAGTCTATTATTCTACCGTTACACTTTTAGCTAGATTTCGTGGTTGGTCAATATCACAATCTAAATATAAAGCAGTATAATAGGACAATAATTGTAAAGGAATGATTGCCAATAACCCAGCAAAAAGATCATTGATATCAGGTAGTTCAACTAAATGATCAACTGTATCATTTTCCTGCAAATAACCTTCCCAGGTGATGAGTAAAATTTCAGCTCCTCTTGATTTTACCTCTTTAATATTGCTATAACTTTTATCAAAAAGATCTTTTCTGGTTGCTACAGCTATTACTGGAATCCCTTCATCAACCAGGGCCAGAGTTCCATGTTTCAATTCCCCTGCCGGATAAGCTTCAGCATGAAGATAAGATATTTCTTTTAGTTTAAGAGCCCCTTCAAGAGCAATCGTATAATCTAAATTACGTCCAATAAAGAAAATATTTTTATGGGAAATATACTCTTTGGCAATTAATTTAATCTGTGTTTCAACATTACTAATAACCTGTCTAATTAACTCAGGTAATCTGATCAAATCTTTTAAATATGCTTGTTTGCGCTTTTCATCAATTTTATTTAGCCAAACTGCTGCTTGCAGAGAAACTAAATAGAAAGCAGCGACCATATTTGTATAAGCTTTGGTTGAAGCTACAGCAATCTCGGGACCTGCTTTAAGATAAATAACATGGTCTGCTTCACGCGCAATACTACTTCCCTGAACATTTACAAATGCCAGCACCCGTGCACCTTTTTCTTGAGCTAACCGTAAAGCAGCCAGTGTATCAGCGGTTTCTCCTGACTGACTGACAACAATAACCAATGTTTTTTCATCAAGCAAAGGTTTGCGATACCTATATTCTGATGCAACATCTACCTGCACAGGTATTTCAACTAATTCTTCAAATAAATACTTAGCAACTAAGCCTGAATGGTAGGCGGTTCCACAGGCAACAATCTGAATATTATGCGTATCTGTAAAAAGGCTGCGGTCAATCCCAGTCTGACTTAAATCAATTTCCTCAGCGTTTATTTTATTCTTAAATAATTCTTTAACAGACTCAGGTTGTTCCTTAATTTCTTTTAACATAAAATGCTGATATCCTTGTTTTTCTGCCATTTCCGCATCCCAATTAACTTCAAATATCTCTTTAGCTACTAACTTTTCTGTCAGATAATCATAAATTTTTACTTCTTCTTTTCTAATGTCAGCCATTTCTCCATCTTCAAGTATATAAAACTGATCTGTATAATTTAAAAATGCTGGAATATCTGAAGCAAGAAAGTTCTCATTCTGGCCTAATCCAACAATTAATGGACTATCTTTTCTTACTGCAACAATTCTTCCCTCTTCATTTTTTGAAATAACTGCAATAGCAAAAGAACCTTCAAGTCTTTTAACGGTTCTACTGACCGCCTCACTTAAATCTCCTTTATAATATTTATCAACAAGGTGGGCAATAACTTCTGTATCCGTTTCAGAAGTAAATACCTTTCCTTCTGCCAATAACTCTTCTTTTATTGATTGATAATTTTCAATAATCCCATTATGCACAACCGCAAAATTGTAATCGGCATCATAATGTGGATGTGAGTTTTCATCAGTAGGTTTCCCGTGTGTCGCCCACCGTGTATGACCAATACCGATCTTACTTTCTACTTTATTATTATGCAGCGCTTTTTCTAATTTTTCAAGTTTACCCTGCTTTTTTATAACATCTAAAGCCTGATCTACTTGCAGAGCAATCCCGGCAGAATCATAGCCTCGATACTCGAGTTTCTTTAACCCCTCTAGTAAGATTGGCTTAGCCGATTTGTTACCAACATATCCAACTATTCCGCACATTTATATTCATTCCTCCAGTTAAGTTATTTTCCTCAACTACCCATACTTTTATTACGATAATCACTTATCGATTTTAATATAGGCTTTTAGGTTTGTTGAGTTAACCTGAGGGCATCCGCCGAATTATTCGATAACCCTCTTCCTCGTCGGCTTGAATTAATATCCGCATCCATTCAAGCTCTGGCGCTTTATTTTCTTCTTAATTAGCCTCACCTCCTTTAAAAGATCTAATTAATTAAGTTCTTCTTTAATCAATGTTGCAATTTTATCCTCCCATTTATTCAGTAATTGTTCATCTTTGCCTTCAAGCATTACTCGAATAAGTGGTTCAGTCCCGGAAGCTCTTACAAATACTCTGCCAGTCGGTCCAATCTCCTCACTTGCTAATTTGATCACTTCTTTTATTGCCTCATTATCCTGCCATTCTTCTTTTCTACTTACCCGCACATTCTTTAATATTTGTGGCCAGTAGGTCATCACACTTTTAAGCTTGCTCATCTTTTTATTTTCCCTTTGCATAATTTCTAATAGTTTAATAGCTGTTAATACACCATCACCAGTAGTATTATACTGTTTGAAAATAATATGACCTGATTTTTCACCACCAAGCAAATAACCATTTTCGAGCATCTCAGCTAATACATAACGATCACCATTTTTAGTAATCACAACTCGACCAGCAAATTTATTTAAAGCTTCTCGCAGACCTAAATTACTATATTTTGTTGTAACCAGTGTATTATTTGGTAATTTACTACGCTTTAACATATCAATTGCAGCAATTGCCATAATATTATCACCTTCTACTATTTCACCATTTTCATCCACAAGTATAACACGGTCAGCATCCCCATCATGAGCAATACCTAGATCTGCACCAGTTGAGATGACTTTCTTCTGTAATAAATCAGGAGCAGTTGAACCACAATTTACATTAATTTTTTCGCCATCAGGATGATCATTGATGACAACAACATCCACACCTAATTTTTTTAAAACAGCTGGAGCAACTTTATAGGCAGCACCATTTGCACAATCTACAACTATTTTTAGACCTTTTAAATCTAAATTAACCGCTTTGGTTAGATAATCAATATAAGCATTAACCCAATCGTAAGCTTCATCCACAAGTCCAATATCCGCATGAGTAGGTAAAGGCAACTGTTTATCTTTGCCAAAAACTAAAGACTCAATTTCTATTTCTTCTTGATCAGTTAGTTTGATACCATCCCGGTTAAAAAATTTAATCCCATTATCTGCAATCGGATTATGGGAAGCCGAAATCATGATTCCACCCTCAACTTCTCTTTCGCGGGTTAGGTAACAAACACCTGGAGTAGGAATAACCCCTAATCTAATTACATCTACACCTACTGAAGTAAGTCCGGCAATCAAAGCTGCTTCAAGCATATCACCAGACAATCTTGTATCTTTACCAATAACCAATACCGGTTTATTCGCACCAATATAGTCTTTTGTTAAAAAATAACCGCCAGCTCTACCAAGCTTATATGCTAATTCACCTGTTAATTCACGATTAGCAACTCCTCTTACACCATCAGTTCCAAATAATTTATGCAAAAAACTTCACCTCAATAATAAGTTTATTTATCTACTTCCTCAATTGTTAATGTTACATAGCTAGGATCAATACCTCTGAGTGTCACTCCTGTCGGTAAATTAACCTTAACCATCCTTATATTATCACCACTGGCAGCATCTTGCAAATTAACATATACTTCAATTTCTTCCTTTTTTAAATTTCTAAAGAAAAAAACATAATCAAGCCTAACAACAGCTTTTTGACGAGACATTTCCGTAACATTTAAATTTTCAGCTAAATTAATTACTTCAATATCTAGCAAAAAAGATTCTGTACGACTTTCTGCATAACTAAAAAATTCTTCTGTCTGATTAGTTACATATGCCCAGAGTAAAATAGCGATAAATAAAGCCAATAGCAATTTTTTATGTCTCTCTTGCAGGGACAGCATCAGCTATTCCTCCTGATAAAAGATTTTTCTTTATTTACATCAAAATTATTAAATAATATTTCTCTTAATTCTGCTTCATCTAGATATCTGCTTAATTCACCTGATTTGGCAAGCGAAATAACGCCAGTTTCTTCTGAAACTACTATTGCCAGTGCATCAGATTCTTCAGAAACACCTATTGCAGCACGGTGTCTTGTTCCCAGTTTAGAATTTAAATCTGCTCTAGTAGAAAGACTTAAAAAACAACCAGCAGCTGCAATTTCACCATCTTCAATAATTACTGCACCATCATGTAATGGGGCACCATGATAAAATATATTTAATAAAACAGGTTTACTAATCCTAGCATTCATCTTAACACCTGTTTCAATATAGTTTTTAAGACCAACACTGCGTGTTAGGACAATCAAAGCTCCAGTTTTTTCTGTAGCCATCGCGGTCACGGCAGCAACTACCTCATTAATCTCGCGCGGACCCCAGTTCTGCCATAATTGTTCTTTTAAAAATCCACCTCGGCCTATTTGTTCCAAAGCTCTTCTCAGTTCTGGTTGAAAAACTATTGGCAGAGCAACAAGTACGATAGTTAAAATACTCTGCAAAAACCAGTTAACTGTATGCAGACTAAGAATTTGACTTGCTACTGAGGCCACAAAAATCAATACTAAACCCTTTATTAATTGTACAGCTCTTGTTCCTGAGATAATATGTAATAAATAATAAAGAATTACCGTTATAATGACAATATCGACTACACTAGTAATAATTTTCCAGGTCAATTTAATTCACCTCTAATTATTATTTCTCCAAAAATGATCATTAACCCTCTTTAAACAACATATTTTTTATAAAATTAGCTAAAAGGGAGGAATTTCGCCACTAAAAACCGAATTATAGTTAAGAGGTGTTTATAATGAAAAAACCAACCATTATTATTGCTAATAAAAATATTAATTATAAAGATGTAATTATTATATTTGCGCTCTGGTATATAATTGCTATCAATGTTGAATTATTTACCAGCAAAGATTTAATTGATCTTTCCATAGTTTCTGGTTTCTTACATTACTTTTTTGTTATTTCTGGTCGTTTTACATTTCTAGCCTTAACATATTTTTATTTTGTATCCATTTATGATGCAGAACTTTCGGAAATTGGATTTTGGGAAGGGAAAAAACATCTTTTCAATGCTTTAAAGAAAAATTTTTCAGTTATGCTTTTGTTGTTCGGGGGAATTATTTTTTTAATTAATCTTCCTTTCTCTCTTAATAGCCAGATAAATTCTACTTTATTTAATCCTTTAATAACTATATCGAACATCGAAAGACTAGGAGCCAGTATTTTCCCCGCTCTAATAATTTTTGTAGGTGCCATTTTAATTGGTTTTAGCGAACAATTTCTTGTAAATAAAGTAATTTATCCAATCTTTGCTCAAAAATTAATAACCCCTATTTCAATCATGTTTTCAGCCTTATTTTTTTCTTTTTTACTACTTGAATTTACGCCAGAACATATTTTAATTAATATCATATATATCACAATTTCCATTTTAATGTTTAGATGGAATAATGAAAAACTAATCTATCCTGTTCTATTTTCTGCCAGTTATTATACTGCTTTCATTACCTTTATTACCGGCTTTAACTATTTAAAATTTTAAGCCAACACAAATTGTGTCAGCTTAATTTATACTTAATATCTTCCATAAATCTTTTTATTACATGTCGGACACTTATTTGTTGAAATCTGTTTATTGATATGATAGCCTGTCCTCTCTATTAATAATTCACCACAAGCAGGACAGGTTGTATCTGCATAACCTTTTCCAATTAGATTACCTAAATAAACATATTCTAGATATGCTAAAGCCTTATTGCGCGCTTTTTTCATTAAAACTGGATCTGTAGCTGGGTTATTTAATTTATATGCTGGATGATATCTACTTAAATGAAGTGGAATGGCAGGATTAATATCAGCTAAAAAGATAAACATCTCTTCCAAATTTAGCAGATCATCATTTGCTTCTGTAATTATTAAGTTAGTAACCTCAAGATGAATCTTTTCAGCCATGATTCTTATCGTCCTTTTTACCGGATCAATATTTCCCCGGCAATAATCCCTATAAAAATCATTTTTCCCTGACTTTAAATCAATATTTGCAGCATCAAGATGCGGTAACAGCTTTTTAAGAGGCTTTATTTCAATATATCCATTACTAATTAAAACATTTTTTAATCCAGCCGCTGAAGCCTTCTGCGCTGTTTCTAACACATATTCATACCAGACAAGAGGTTCAGAGTAAGTATAAGCTATCCCTATACTGTTTTTTTGGCTAGCTATTTCTATCAGTTCATCAGATGATAACTCTCTTGTAGCAGCTTTCTCTTGGCTAATTTGATAATTCTGACAAAAACTACAACTAAAATTACAACCAAAACTACCTACAGACAGGATGTCACTGCCTGGATAAAAATGATAAAGTGGTTTTTTTTCAATTGGGTCAAGTCCCATTGAAGTTATTTTTCCATAATTATTACTAATTAATCTACCATCTACATTTTCCCTGACTTGACAAAGACCTACTTCTTTTGATTTCAGTTGACAATGATGTGGGCAGAGGTAACAAGCTAATTTTTCCTGTTTCTGCTCATAAAATAGAGCTTCCTTAACCATTTTCATGATACCTTTCAACTACAAATTTAAAAATTTCAAGAGATTTATCTCCTTGAATCCCTGCTTTTCTACGCGCAATCTCTATCTGCTTAGCAACAGTATCTACACCCTCTAAATCAGGTAAAAGTAGTCCAGTCTGATGTCCTCCTTTAACCAGAATACCATATTTTTTTGGATCAAGTTCATTTCTACTTTTAATTTTTTCTGGCTCTGATAGAACATCAACTGAAATTTCAATCTCATCTAATTCTGAAACATCTACACCTGGAAACCTGGGATCACTGTCAGCAGCACTGATTGCATTACTTACTATTTCTTCTGCTAAATTTTTTTGCACAGGCCGAAAAGTACCTATACAACCACGCAGATTTCCTTCTTTTTTTAGAGTAACAAAGACCCCAGCCCGTTCATACATTTTTTTAGGTAATTCTGCAGGAATATCACATTTTTTCCCATTGATAACGTATTCTTGTACTGCATTCCTGGCTAAATTAGTAATATATCTAGCTAAATTTTCCATTTTCATGCCTCCATTATTAAAGGTTTATGATTTTATTTTAATACTTACAATACCATAACCTACCCCAAAAGGTCCTTCATAAGATTTTACGTCAACATCGACTTCTTTGTCTGAAAATGTTCCAATCATAATTATTAAAGGTCTTAAACCACATTCACCAGCTTTTTCAATTAAATTCTTATCAAGAGTTAATAATTCTGTAAACTTCTTTTTCTGGAGTAAATCAATAATTTTGTCGTCAAATTCCTGGCCGTGAGGATTAAACCCTGCTGGTGCTCCTGGTTTTAATCGATGAGAGAGATCACCACTTGCTATTACAACAATTTTTTTATCTAGTTGCTCAGCTGTATTAGCTATAATTTCCCCGAGCTTATATAATCGATCATAATCGAGCAACCCCATTGTGAGAGGAACTAATGATGCATCTATACCTGCCTTTCTTAAATAATATAAAGGAACCAAAACTCCATGGTCTAACTCATGACCATGGTTAATATTATTCAACTCTTTATCACTTAAAGCAATCATCCTAATTCCAGCCGTATTGGCATTATCAACCAAATGACTGATAAAGTTTTGGTCTGTTTTCTCAGTAAACTCAATCTCTGGATGGCCAAATTCTGAAAAGCTGCCATGAAGTTCTGCCTTATCAATAATATTGACAGCATCTCTGAAAACAGGACCATGTGGACTAATACTAATTAATAGATCAGGTTCCTCCTGACTCAACTCTTTCGCAAATTCATTTAATGCATTAATAGTAGATTGTACTTTCAAAACCTCATCTTTGCCAATTTCAGGTATTACAAGCGGGGGATGTGGTAATAAACCCGCTTTTAAAACACTCATCAAAACACCTCCAGTAAAATTTTATTATTTATATCCTATTAATTATTTACTCAAAAATATGAAATTTCCTCCCTAAATAGAAAAAACAGAGAGAATTACTTCCCTCTGTTGGTAGTTAAGAGTATTATCTTTTGGAAAACTGTGGTGCTTTACGCGCTTTCTTAAGACCATATTTCTTTCTTTCTGTCATACGTGGATCTCTAGTCAGATAACCAGCTTTTTTAAGTGGTTTTCTAAAATCTTTATCTACTTCAAGCAATGCACGGGCTATTCCATGTCTTACTGCACCTGCTTGACCAGAAAGACCGCCACCCTGAACATTAACCAATACATCAAATGTACTTAATGTTTTAGTTAACTCCATTGGTGATTTAATATCTTTAATAAGTGACTCTCTATGAAAATAAACTTTAATATCTTTATCATTAATAATTAAATTTCCGTTCCCAGGGACTAGTCTTACTCTTGCAGTAGAAGTTTTTCTTCTACCAGTTCCCCAGTACTGTACTTCAGCAGCCATCTAAGCATTCCTCCTTTCTTGATTACAGTTCAAGTGTTTCCGGTTGTTGTGCCTGATGAGGATGGTTTGCTCCTGCATACACTTTTAATTTTTTGAACATTTGTCGACCAAGTATATTATGAGGAAGCATACCCTTGACAGCCTTTTCTATAATAAATTCAGGGTTCTTCTCACGCAAATCACTGTAAGTCGTTTCTTTAATACCACCTGGATAGTTAGAATGGCGGTAATATTTTTTCTGATCCCATTTATTACCTGTCAATTTAACTTTTTCAGCATTTACAACAACTACAAAATCTCCAGTATCAACATGGGGAGTATAAATTGCTTTGTTTTTTCCACGTAATATTTTAGCAATTTCTGTAGATAGTCGGCCGAGTGTTTTATCTTCAGCATCTACTACATACCATTTACGCTCAATTTCTCCCGGTTTTGCCATATATGTTGTCATCCATATCCCTCCTTATAAAACTAATAATTTCTTGAATATATTCTATAACGGGGCTTTTGTTGACAGAATAATTCATTGTAATTTTATTATACTAAACTCACTTTGTCAAGAGAAAACATTTTTATTTTATTTATAAAAGACTTCTAACAAAGTTAATCCTTGTGCTGGTGCCGTTATTCCGGCAAATTTCCTATTCTTATTTTCAATAGTGGTTTTTATATTATTAGCTGTTCTTTTGCCCTTACCAGCCTCTATTAAAGTTCCAGCAATAATTCGTACCATATTATATAAAAAACCATCTCCGGTAACATCAATCCAAATCTCATTATCATCAACTTTATAGATAGCAAGCTTGTATATTTCTCTTACTGTTGAAGTTACTGAACTACCAGCAGCTACAAATGCAGCAAAATCATGTTTGCCAATAATCATTTTGGCCGCTTTTTTCATTAGTTCTATATCTAAATTTTTATGAACTTTATATACAAAATTCCTTTTAAAGACAGAATTAAAATTATCATTCAAAATACGATATCGATAAGTTTTAGCTCTGGTATGATGACGAGAATGAAAATTCACTGGCACCTCTTCCGCCTTTTTACAGATTATATCTGCTGGCAGTTCTGTATTTAAGGCAATTGGAATTTTAGCGATTGGAATTGGAATATCCAATAAGAAATTAGCCACCTGACCCAAGGCATGAACACCTGCATCTGTTCTTCCAGCTCCAGTTATTTGTACTTTTTTCTTATTTAATTTGCTGAGGGCTTCTTCTACAACCTGTTGAATAGTATGGGGTGTGTTTTTCTGAATCTGCCACCCACTATAATCAGTACCATCATATTCAAGTGTAATTTTTATATTTCTCATAGTTATAAATACCTCTTCTAAAAGTAACTAACTATAATACCAATAATTAAAGATGTACCCAGAGCAAAAAAATCACGATAATGATAACGCAACTCATGCAGACGCGTTCTTCCTTCTCCACCTCGATAACATCTAGACTCCATTGCTAAAGCAAGATCATCAGCACGCCGAAAAGCACTAATAAAAAGTGGAACCAAGAGTGGAATTAGATTTTTTGCTCTTTGAATGATATTACCACTTTCAAAATCAGCCCCTCTTGCCATCTGTGCTTTCATAATTTTATCAGCTTCTTCCAATAAAGTTGGAATAAATCTTAAAGCTATCGTCATCATCATAGATAATTCACTAGCCGGCACACCAAACCTCTTTAATGGAGTCAAAATATATTCAATTCCATCGGTCAGTTGTAGTGGTGAAGTAGTTAATGTCAATGTTGATGTAAATAAAATTAATAAAAGGATTCTACTTACCATGAAAAAGCCTGTAAAAACTCCTTCACTTTCAATAGAAATAAATTTCCAGGACCAGAGTACCTCTCCCCCCTTGGTTAAAAAAATATGAATAACCAAAGTTAACATTATTAAAAACAGAATCGGCTTAAGACCTTTAAGAACTTTTTTCACGGGCAATTTTGACATGAAAATCATAATAATTAAAAACAAAAAGAAAATCCCAAAACCAGTAAAACCTTCTATTAAAAAAAGTGAAATAATCATTAATGTTGTAATAATTATTTTCATTCTGGCATCAAGACGATGAATTATTGAATTTCTGGGTATATATTGTCCAATCGTTATATCTTTTAACATTTTTTCTTACTCCTCAGGGCATTTAATATTTCATCAGCTGCTGCTTGTATAGAAAAAATATCCGTATTTAATGCATAACCCTTAGCTCTTAATTGATGTAAAATTTCGGTAATCTGGGGAAGATCCAGTGCTAATTTGTGTAACTGCTTTTCATGACTAAATACTTCAGCCGGAGTCCCATCTAAAACAACTTCACCTTGATGCATTACAATTACTCGGGTAGCAAGATAAGCTATTTCTTCCATACGATGAGATATTAAGATGATAGTCATATTTTTCTCTTGATGCAAAATTCTTAAGAGATCAGCAAGCTGATCTCTGGCCTGTGGATCAAGACCAGCAGATGGTTCATCTAAAATTAAAACATCAGGCTTTAAAGCAAGCACACCAGCAAGCGCAATCTTTCTTTGTTGCCCTCCACTCAAATTAAACGGAGAACGATCTTTAAATTTTTCATAATCAAGGTTTACTAGATTTAGGGCTTCCTTTACTCTAACTTCAATTTCATCTTTATCTAAACCTAAGTTCTTAGGCCCAAAAGCAATATCAGCATAAATTGTTTCTTCAAATAATTGATGTTCAGGATATTGAAAAACCAGACCAACACTACGCCTGATATCTTTTAAATTCACCTTTTTTCCAGTTAAAACAGTATCTTTAACGATAACCTTGCCTTGCGTTGGTTTAATTAAGCCGTTAAGTAACTGAACAAGAGTTGATTTACCCGAACCTGTGTGGCCAACCAAGCCAATAAATTCACCATGTTCTATATCTAAATTGATATCATTTAAAGCTGTAACATTATTCTCATCTTGATAAACGTGAGTAACATTTTTTAATTCTATCAACATAAAGAATTCACCAACTCATCAATTGTCAGGATATCAGGTAGCTCAATATTTTTACGTCTTAAATAGGCAGCTATTTCTACGGCAACTGGTACATCTAAATTAATTTCCTTAAGTTTATCGATATTTTTAAAAATATCAACCGGTTTTCCCGCATCAATTATTTTACCCTGGTGCATAACAAATACTTTATCTGCAGAAGTCACTTCTTCCATAAAATGAGTTATATTAACAATTGTAATTCCTTTTTCTTCATTTAAAAATTTAATAGTCTCCAGAACTTCTTTCCTACCCTGGGGATCTAACATAGCAGTTGGTTCATCAAGCACTAAACATTTTGGTTCCATTGCAATAATGCCTGCTATAGCCACCCGCTGCTTTTGTCCACCTGATAACTTATGAGGAGCATATTTTTGAAAACCAGCCATCCCAACCATTTCTAGAGCCTTATCTACACGTGCCCTAATTTCCAGATTAGGTATACCCAAATTTTCAGGACCAAATGCAACATCATCTTCAACAATAGATGCCACTAACTGGTTATCTGGATTCTGAAATACCATGCCAACCCTTTGTCTAATTTGCCAAGTGTTATCCTCAATTCTTGTATCAAGTCCATCCACAATAATTTTACCGTCTGTTGGTAATAAAAGTACATTTAACAATTTAGCTAATGTAGACTTTCCAGAACCATTTGATCCTATTATAGTAACAAAATCACCGGCTTCAATAGACAGATCAACATTACTCAAAGCCGGCTCATTTTGATCATCATTATAGTTATATTCTACTCCATTTACTTCTATCAGGCTCATATTAACACCCACAATCACTTTTATTCAACTAGTTCAATAATAGCCATTTCTGCAGCATCTCCTCGGCGTGGATACATTTTTAAAATTCTCGTATACCCACCTGGACGTTCAATATATTTAGGAGCAATCTCATCAAATAGTTTTTTTATAATTTCTTTATCTTGTACTTTTTTCATAATTAACCGTCTAGTATTTAGATCATTAGTTTTAGCCTTAGTAATTATCTTTTCGGCATATGATCTTAATTCTTTTGCTTTAGGTAGAGTTGTCTCAATTCTACCATGACGGAATAATGAAACAGTCATATTACTCAACATAGCTTGACGATGAGTACTAGACTTTTGTAATTTACGTTTCGCCATCTGAAATTCCCTCCTTTACACTTCAGGTTGTTTCAGTTCTAGATCTAGTTCAACTAATTTGTCTCTGATTTCCTGTAAAGATTTTTTACCAAGATTTCTAACCTTCATAAGATCATCTTCAGTCTTACTTACTAGCTCATCTACAGTATTAATACCCGCTCTTTTTAAGCAATTAGATGAACGAACTGATAGTTCTAGTTCTTCTATTGTTGTATCTAAAATCTTATCAGTCTCTTCTTCTTCGACTTCAACCATTATTTCAACATCTTCAATTTCATCTGTAAGATTAATAAACAACTCAAGATGTTCAACCATAATTTTGGCTGCTAAACTAATAGCGTCATCAGAATGAACGCTACCATTAGTATCAACTTCAAGCACCAATCTATCATAATCAGTTACCTGACCAACACGTGTATTTTCAACCTGGAAGTTAGCTCTATTAATTGGGCTAAAGGAAGAATCAATTGGAATCAAACCAATAATTTTATCAAAACGTTCTTTGTTTTCCTCTGCAGTAACATATCCTCTACCTTTTTCCACTGTTGCTTCTAACATAATCTTACCATCAGCTGCCAGAGTAGCAATATGGTGATCTTTATTAACTATTTCAACATCACCTGAAGTCACAAAATCACCAGCTGTAACTTCACCTTTGCCTTCAACATCTAAGTTTATTGTTGTACTATTTTCATCATTATATTTTAAGACAACTGCCTTAAGATTTAAGATGATATCAGTAACATCTTCTACTACTCCAGGTATGGCAGAAAATTCGTGTTTGACACCTTCAATCTTCACCGAGGTTATTGCAGCACCAGGTAATGAAGACAATAATATACGTCTTAAAGCATTACCAAGTGTTGTGCCGTATCCTCTCTCCAAAGGAGATATTTCATATTTACCATAATTATCTGTACTTGCAAGTCTCTCAACTCGGGGTTTTTCTATTTCTATCATATTTTTTAGTACCCTCCTTAATTAAAGACTTTTTCTAACCTGAGGGTAATACAATTAACGTGAGTAATACTCAACAATCAGGTGTTCTTCAACTGGATAGTCAATATCTTCTCTAGTAGGTAGTGCTAAAACTTTGCCCTCAGCTTTCTCCATATCCACACTCAACCATTCTTTGGGTGCTAGATCAGCATTATATTCTAAGACTTCTTTGAAACGCTTTGACTTTTTGCTTGCTTCCTTAACACTAATAACATCATCTACATCAACTTGATAAGATGCAATATTAACTCTACGACCGTTCACATAAATATGGCCGTGCAATACAAATTGTCTTGCTTCACTTCTAGATGTAGCATAACCTAAACGATAAACAACATTGTCCAATCTTCTCTCCAATAATTGCAGGAAGTTTTCACCTGTAACCCCAGGAATATTTTCCGCTTCTTCAAAATAATTTCTATATTGTTTTTCCATAAGACCATAAATTCTTCTAACCTTTTGTTTTTCTCGCAACTGTAGCCCATATTCAGAGACTTTGTGACGTCCCTGTCCGTGTTCTCCAGGAGCATAAGGTCTACGATCAAATGAACATTTCTCACTATAGCAACGTGAACCTTTTAAATATAATTTTTCTCCTTCACGTCTGCATAATTTACAAACTGAACCAGTATATCTTGCCATTGTTACACCTCCACATTAATAATTTGCTCTATAACTGGTAAATTTAAACACGTCTTCTTTTTGGTGGACGACATCCATTATGAGGAATTGGAGTAATATCTTTAATTAAAGTAACATTTAATCCTGCAGACTGAAGTGAACGAATAGCAGATTCTCTACCTGACCCAGGACCTTTAACAAAGATTTCAATATCTTTAAGACCCATATCTTTTGCTTCATTAGCTGCATCCTCAGCAGCGATCTGTGCAGCAAATGGTGTGCTTTTACGTGAACCCTGATAACCAACTTTACCAGCACTTGACCAAGCAACAACCTTGCCCTCACTATCTGTTATACTAATAATGGTATTATTGAAAGTAGACTTGATATGTGCTTGCCCTTTTTCAATATTACGTTTTATTTTTCTCTTTCTTCTAACTTTTTTCTTTTTGGATTTAGCCATCAATTTCCCTCCTAACTAACTGGCTATTTTGCTTTTCTGATGCCAACAGTTCTTTTTGGACCTTTTCTTGTTCGAGCATTTGTACGAGTTCTTTGTCCGCGCACTGGTAACCCTCTACGATGGCGGAGACCTCTATAACAACCAATATCCATTAATCTCTTAATATCAGCTCTTCTTTCGCGACGCAATTCACCCTCAACTACATATTTATCAATTTCACTTCTCAAACCAGAAATCTCAGCTTCAGTAAGATCCTTGACTCTAGTGTTAGAATCTATACCTGTAGCTTGCAAAATATCCTGTGAAGTTGAACGGCCAATACCATAAATATAAGTTAAGCCAATCTCTACCCTTTTATTTCTAGGAAGATCAACACCTTCAATTCTTGCCATTATTTCACCTCCAGAATGTAATTAACCTTGACGTTGTTTATGCTTTGGATTTTCACAAATAACCATAACTTTACCTTTTCGTCTAATGACTTTACATTTATCACAAATAGGCTTTACTGATGGTCTTACTTTCATTTACAATCACCCCTTGTAATATTATTTCGCATTACGCTTTATGCCGATAAGTGATTCTACCCCGGCTTAAATCATAGGGAGAAAGCTCAACAGTTACTCTGTCACCAGGTAAAATTCTTATAAAATTCATTCTCATTTTACCTGAAACATGAGCCAGGACTTTATGTCCATTTTCCAGTTCCACTCGGAACATTGCATTGGGAAGGGGTTCTACCACAGTGCCCTGGACTTCAATAGGATCTTCTTTAGCCATAAAACTAATTAGCCTCCTCTTTGTTGATGTACTCTCTAATAGCTACCTGCACATCTTCGTTTTTTAAGCGTTTTTTTTCTTTTAACCAAATCGAAAGTTCATCAATTACAGTACCTGTTGACTTGACATGTTTTAAATTTTTTCGTTTTGGATTGTCAAGTCTTTTTTTTGCTCCGTCTGCTAGCAATAAATAATCTGACTTAACTTTAGTCACAATATAATATTTGCCTTTATCTCTTCCAGCAGTTGAAACTACTATTTCACCAGGACTATAATCACCATACATGATTTTATCACTCTTTCATCTTTTTAAAAGATAAATTATTTTTTTTGCAAACTCAACGTTTATTATACCATAAAATAATGTGGGTCTGCAATAAAAGTTAAGGCCTACTTAAAATTTCTGGACCCTGATCAGTAATAGCTATTGAATGTTCAAAATGAGCAGATAAGCTCCCATCACTTGTAATCACTGTCCAACCATCATCAAGAACCTTAACTTTATGAGTTCCTGTATTTACCATTGGCTCTATTGCAAGTGTCATACCCTCTTTTAATATGGGTCCTCTACCTGCTGGGCCAAAGTTAGGTATCTGTGGGTCTTCATGCATTTTTCTACCAATACCATGCCCCACATAATCACGAACAACAGAAAATTCATTTGCTTCAACATACTTTTGTATCGCATGAGAAATATCAAATAATCTATTGCCAATGATTGCTTTTTCAAGACCTTTTAGTAAAGAAGTTTCAGTTACTGTAAGCAATTTTTCTGCTTCATAACTAATTTCCCCAACAGCAACTGTACGAGCAGCATCTCCATTAAAGCCCTCAAAAAGTGTACCTATATCTAAACTAACAATATCACCATCATTTAAAATTCTACTCTGATCTGGTATTCCGTGTACGACTTCATTATTAATAGAAATACATACTGAAGCAGGAAAACCCCGATATCCTTTAAATGAAGGTATAGCGCCTTGTTCTCTTATATACTCATCTGCCAGACGATCAAGCTCATAAGTGGAAATACCTGGTGCAATTTTTTCCGCCAAATATGCATGAGTATTTGCAACTATCAGGTTTGCCTTACGCATAATATCAATTTCACGCCTGGATTTTAAAATAATCATTTAACGCGACGCTCCTCTATAATTTCCGTAATTCGTTTAAATACCTGCTTAATTCCACCAACACTATGCACAACTTCCAAAACACCATTTTTCTGATAATAACTTGAAATTTTATCTATTTTATCTTTATTTATTTCAATTCTCTTTCTTACTGTATCTTCTTGATCATCAGAACGATGTGTTAAGTGACCACCACACCTATCACAAACTCCTGCAACTTTAGGTGGATTAAATTCTACATGATAGGCGGCTCCACAATCTTCGCAAACTCTTCTTCCTGTAATACGACGAATTACTAATTCTTCCTCTACGTCTAGATAAATAGCCAGATCTAACTCCCTACCTAAACTAGAAAGCATCTTATTTAATACTTGAGCCTGATGAAGTGTTCGTGGAAAACCATCCATTATAAAACCATGCTGACAGTCATCTTGTTGCAATCTCTTTTTTACAATGTTGATTGTGATTTCATCTGGAACTAATTTACCAGAATCAATGTATTCTTTAGCAATTTTTCCAAGTTGTGTTTCATCTCGTATTTCTTTGCGAAAGATATCTCCGGTTGCAATGTGTGGCAGCAAATATTTATCTGCAACTTTTTTAGCCTGGGTCCCTTTACCCGCACCGGGAAGTCCCAGCAGCACAAGATTCATCAGCTTAAACCTCCTTATTACTTCATGAAACCTTCATAATGTCTCATGAGGAGATGGGATTCAATCTGCTGCATTGTCTGTAAGGCCACACCAGTCATGATGATTAAAGAAGTACCACCAAAACTAATTGATACACCTGTTAATGGTTTCAATACAAAGGGCAGCAATGCAACTATTGTTAAAAAGATTGCCCCTGCAAGTGTCACTCTTGTCAAAACTTTATCCAAATATTTCACAGTTGATTTACCAGGTCTAATCCCTGGAATAAATCCACCATATTTTTTCATGTTATCTGCAACTTCTTCTGGATTAAAAGTTATTGCTGTATAGAAATAGGTGAAGAATAAAATCATTATTCCATATAGAACTAAATACAAGCTTGAACCAGGACTTAATAATCGGGAAACACCTTGTGCCCAATCATAAGGCAATACCTGTGCAATAACGCCTGGAAACATAAGCACTGATGAGGCAAAAATTACTGGAATAACTCCAGCCTGATTTACCTTCATTGGAATATGAGTACTTCGTCCACCATAGACTCTTCTACCAACAATTCTTTTTGAATACTGAACAGGTATTCTTCTTTCACCCTGTTGCACAAAAATAATTCCTGCAATAATGATAACTGCCAATACTGCAAAAATCAAGAGATTTAAAACAGAAATTGTTCCTGCGCGAAATAATTTGGCTGTATTGTAAAGGTCACTAGGAAAACGGGACAATATCGAAGTGAAAATAATAATTGAAATACCGTTTCCAATACCTTTATCTGTTATTTGCTCTCCTAACCACATCAAGAATGCAGTTCCAGCTGTCAGACTAACTATAATTACGAAGAGATCAAAAAAACCAGGATTTTCAATAGCACCAAATCTTTGAATAAACATTGTAATACCAAATCCCTGAATCACAGCAAGCACTATTGTTCCATAACGTGTGTACTGTGCAATCTTCTTACGACCTTCTTGACCCTGTTTTGACAGTTCTTCCAATTTAGGAACAACTACTGTCAGAAGGTTAAGTATGATTGAAGCAGTAATATAGGGAGTAATACTCATAGCAAAAATAGTAAAATTACGTAGAGCACCACCAGCAAAGAGATCGAGGAAATCAAACACTCCTCCTACTCCACCTTGAAAAAGTCTTTCCCTAATTATTTGTACATCTACTCCAGGTACAGGAATATGGGCTCCCAAACGGTAAACAGCCATCATCGCCAACACAAAAAGAACCTTATTTCTTAATTCTTTAATTTTAAAAACATTACTGAGAGCCTTTAACAAATTAAATCACCTCAGCCTTCCCGCCGGCTTTTTCAATCTTATCTTTTGCAGAAGCAGTAAAAGCATTTGCCTTAACTGTTATTGAATTTTCTATTTCACCCTGGCCAAGAATTTTGACACCATTTTTTGCAACACTATCAATAATTCCTTTTTCAAGCAGTACTTCAGGAGTAACTTCTTCTCCTTTGGCAAATTTAGTCAATTGATAAATATTAACCTCATTAAACACTTTTTTAAATTTATTATTAAAACCCCGCTTTGGAAAACGTCTGAAAAGTGGTGTTTGACCGCCTTCAAAAGTAGGTCTTACTTTACCACCCGACCGTGCGTTCTGTCCATTAGCACCTCTACCAGAAGTATAACCACGACCAGAACCGGTACCTCTACCAACACGTTTACGTTTCTTTTTAAATCCAGCAGCAGGTTTAAGGTCATCCAACTTCATACTATACACCTCCCATAATTTAACCTAGTAATTCTTCAACACTCTTACCACGTAATTTAGCAACTTCTTCTACACGTTTCAAACGCTTTAACCCTTCCATAGTAGCATTAATCATATTTATCGGATTAGAGGTTCCTAAAGATTTTGTAAGAATGTCACTAATACCAGAAAGTTCAATTACTGCACGAACTGGACCACCAGCAATAACACCAGTACCTGGAGCTGCTGGTTTCATCAATACACTACCAGCACCAAATTCTCCAAGAATTTCGTGTGGAATAGTTGTTTCCACAATTGGCACTTTAATTAATGCTTTTTTAGCCGCATCAATACCCTTTCTAATTGATTCAGGTACTTCATTGGCTTTGCCAATTCCAGCACCAACATGGCCTTCACCATCTCCCACAACTACGAGAGCACTAAAGCTAAAATTACGGCCACCTTTTACAACCTTTGAAACACGGTTAATATTAACTACGCGTTCTTCCAGGTTCAGTTTATCTGGATTGATATAGCTCATTAATTTCCCTCCTTTATTTAAAACTTAAGCCCTTTTTCGCGGGCAGCATCTGCAAGAGCTTTAATACGACCATGATATTTAAAGCCACCTCTATCAAATACAACAGCCTCAATGCCTTTTTCCAGAGCACGGTCTGCAACAACCTCTCCGACTAATTGAGCTGCATCTTTATTACTACCATTTTCAATTGAATCCCGAACAGCTAAATCCAGGGTAGATGCAGAAACCAAGGTCTGGCCGGAGAGATCATCGATAATCTGTACATAAATATTTTTTAAACTGCGAGAAACATTCATGCGTGGTTTCCCTGGTGTACCGATTATTTTATTTCTTAATCTCTGATGACGTTTTATTCTTGCTTCACGTTTTCCCATTCTCTGTCACTCCCCTCTCTTAGCCAGTTTTACCGACTTTACGTCTAATATGCTCTCCTGCATATTTAATTCCTTTACCTTTATAAGGTTCAGGTTTTCTTATTTCTCTAATACGAGCAGCCATATCGCCTACCTGTTGTTTATCAATACCTCTTACAATAATATTAGTATTCTTTTCAACCTCAAACTCAATATCATCTTCAGCTTCAATAATAACAGGATGAGAATATCCGGCTTCTATTTCAAGAGCTGAACCTTTAACTTTAGCACTATAACCAACACCAACCATTTCTAGTCTTTTCTCAAATCCGTCGGTTACACCTACTACCATACTTTCAATCAAACTACGAACCAATCCATGTAGTGATCTATCAATTCTATCATCAGATGCACGTTCAACAATAATCTGATCATCTTCAAGTCTCACCTTTACAGCTGAGTTAAACTCTTTAATTAATTCACCTTTAGGTCCTTTAACAGTTATCTGAGACTCATCGATGCTTACATCGACTTTTTCTGGGATATCAACTGGTTGTTTACCAATACGTGACATCTATTTCACCTCCACATTTCTTTTCTGCCGAACTTCAAATTATCTATTACCAAATATAGCAGAGGACTTCTCCACCCACACCTGCTTTTCTTGCTTTCTTATCAGTTAAAACTCCATGTGAAGTTGAGAGAACAGCAATACCCAAACCACCAAGTACACGAGGAATTTCTTCTTTACCAACATATACTCTTAAGCCAGGCTTACTGATTCTTTTTAAGCCAGTGATAACTTTCTGGTCATTATCACCATATTTTAAATAAATTCGAATCATATTTTGTGGCTTTTTCTCAACCATTTTAATATCGTTAATAAATCCTTCTTCTTTCAGTACCTCACCAAGATTTACCTTTATATTTGAAGCGGGAATATCAACGGTGTTTTTCCCGACACTATTCGCATTACGGATACGGGTTAACATATCAGCAATCGGATCAGTTATATTCACTCTAAGAACCTCCTTCCTTATTTACCAACTAGCTTTTTTAACACCGGGAATCTCGCCCTTATGAGCAAGTTCACGGAAACAAATTCTACAGAGATCAAACTTTCTCATATAAGCATGAGATCTGCCACAACGACTGCAGCGATTAACCTTGCGTGTAGAATATTTAGGTTCCTTATTGGCTTTCTCAACTAACGCTTTACGTGCCAAACTAAAACCCCCCTTATTTTATAGGTCATTATTTACGAAACGGCATTCCCATCTCACTGAGCAATGCAAAAGCTTCTTCATCAGTTTCAGCGGATGTTACCACGGTAATTTCTAGACCATGGACTTTATCAACATTATCAATATTTATTTCAGGAAATACAGTGTGTTCCTTAATGCCAAGACTATAATTACCACGTCCATCAAATGACTTAGGTGAAACCCCACGAAAGTCACGAATACGAGGTAATGTAATATTAATTAATTTATATAAAAACTCATTCATTATGTCTCCCCGAAGAGTCACTTTTACACCAATTGGCATACCTTCACGAATCTTAAAGTTAGCAATTGATTTTTTAGCTCTTGTAATAGTTGGCTGCTGACCTGTAATGATTGATAATTCATTAACTACTGTATCTAGTAATTTTGAATCTTCTTTCGCATCACCTAAACCAACATTAACTACAACTTTTTCTAGTCTGGGAGCTTCCATTACATTATTATAGTTAAACTTCTCAACTAATTGTGGAAGTATATCTTCTTTAAATTTTTCAGCTAATACTGACATCCCTTAACCTCCTTCCGGAAATTATTTATTTATCAACTACCTCATTACATTTCTTACATTGTCTTACTTTAGTTCCATCATCTAGTATTTCCGCACCAATACGAGTTTTTTCATCACAACGTGGACAAACAAGTTGTACGTTGGAAATATGAATAGGTGCTTCATTTTCAATGATGCCACCCTGTGGCATATCTTGTGTAGGACGAGTATGACGGTGTACAATATTTACACCTTCAATAATTACTCTATCCTTTTTGGGGTCAACTTTTAACACTTCACCCCGTTTACTCCGGTCTTTACCAGAGATAACTTCTACAGTATCGCCTTTTTTGATTCTCACTCAATTTCCCTCCTTTATAATACCTCCGGTGCAAGGGAGATAATCTTCATAAAGTTCTTATTCCTAAGCTCACGTGTAACCGGACCAAAAATACGTGTGCCTTTAGGATTTTTTAAATCATCTATTATAACTGCTGCATTTTCATCAAATTTAATGAAAGTTCCATCATCGCGCTTGAGAGGCTTTTTTGTTCTTACAACAACAGCCCGTGCGACTTCACCTTTTTTAACTACTCCGTCTGGTATTGCTTCTTTAACAGTAACAATAATTTCATCACCAATTTTTGCATATTTCTTACGTGTACCGCCAAGCACTTTCACACAAAGTATTTCACGGGCACCTGAGTTGTCAGCAACTTTTAAACGACTTTCAGACTGAATCATTGCAAGGCCCTCCTTTCCTGTCAGAGCTTATTTTGCTTTTTCTAATATTTCTATTAAACGCCATCTTTTATTTTTACTTAGAGGGCGAGTCTCCATGATTGTAACTTTATCGCCTTCATTGCATCTGTTTTCTTCATCATGAGCTGTGAACTTCTTTGTTTTTTTAACAACACGTTTATACATTGGATGTTGTGTTCTGCGTTCAACAGCTACAACGATTGTTTTATCCATTTTATCACTGACTACAACGCCAGTGCGAACACTTCTATTATTTCTTTCCATATTGGGACCTCCTTTCAACAATTGCCAGTTATGCCGGTTCGATACCGAGCTCCCGTTGACGTCTAACTGTTTTAATTCGGGCAATTATTCTTTTTACCTCTTTAATTCTCATTGGATTATCCAACTGAGCGGTAGCATGCTGGAAACGGAGATTAAAAAGTTCTTCTTTAAATTCACGAGCCTTTTGCTCAAGTTCAACATCTGTCAAATTTCTCAGTTCATCAGCTCTCATCGGCTTCACCATCCATTCCTTCTCTTGTTACAAATTTTGTTTTAATCGGCAGCTTATGAGATGCCAGACGCATTGCTTCACTGGCAATTTCCGGGTCAACACCAGCTAATTCAAACATGATTCTACCTGGCTTAACTACAGCAACCCATTTTTCTGGTGCACCTTTACCACTACCCATACGCGTTTCAGCAGGCTTAGCAGTAATTGGTTTATCAGGAAAAATTTTAATCCAGACTTTACCACCACGTTTAATATATCTTGTTAAAGCGACACGAGCAGCCTCAATCTGTCTATTTGTAATCCAGCCCGGTTCCAAAGCTTGTAATCCATATTCACCAAATGTAATCTCTGTACCCCGAACGGCCTTACCTCTCATTCTACCTCTTTGTTGTTTACGATGTTTTACTCTTTTAGGTACTAACATCAAAGAGCCTCCTTTCTGCTGGATTTATATTATTGATCTATTTCAGGTAGTACTTCTCCTTTATTGATCCAGACTTTAACACCAATTTTTCCATAAGTGGTATTTGCTTCTGCAAAACCATAATCAATATTAGCTCGAAGCGTATGCAGTGGAACACTACCTTCACTATAACCTTCTCTTCTTGCCATTTCAGCGCCACCAAGACGGCCACTGCTCTGAACCTTAAAACCTTCTGCACCCATTCTCATCGCCCTATTCAATGACTGTTTCATAGCACGGCGAAATGAGACTCTTCTCAATAACTGTGCAGCAATATTTTCGGCAACAAGTTGAGCATTCATCTCTGGATTGTCAACTTCAACGACATTTATCTGAACAGACTTACCGGTTAAATTCTCTAAATCATTGCGTAGAGCTTCTACCACTGATCCACCACGACCAATTACCATACCAGGGCGGGCAGTGTGAACATCTAATTTTAATCTATTTGCAGCTCTTTCAATAATTACACGAGAAATACCGGCATCAAACATCTTTTCCTTTACATGATTTCTGATCTCCCTGTCTTCTTTTAGAAGTCCAGCATAATCTCTTTTATCGGCATACCATTTGGCATCCCAATCTTTGATTACACCTACACGCAGACCATGTGGATTAATCTTCTGACCCAAGTTTTATCCCTCCCTTTTCTCGCTTAAAATAATAGTAATATGGCTTGTTCTTTTATTTATTGGACTTGCTTGACCCATAGCTCTAGCACGCCATCTTTTCATTGTTGGTCCTTCATCAATAAAAGCACGTGAAACTACAAGTTCATCTACAAACATATCATGATTATTTTCAGCATTCGCAATAGCTGAATTTAACACCTTTTCAATAAGCTTTGCTGATTTATTAGGTGTATTTTTTAAAATTGCTACAGCATCACCCACATCTTTACCACGAATTAAATCTATAACTATTCTTGCTTTCCGTGGAGAAGTGCGAATATATTTTGCAACTGCTTTGGCTTCCATATTAAACCCCCCTTTATTACGAAGTTAATTATTTCAATGCCGTAGAGCGTTCAGTATGACGGCCATGTCCCCGGAACTTACGTGTTGGGGCAAATTCACCTAGTTTATGACCAACCATCTCTTCAGATATATATACTGGTACATGTTTACGACCATCATGTACAGCTACTGTATGACCAACCATCTCCGGAAAGATAGTAGAACTTCTTGACCAAGTTTTGATAACCTGTTTTTTACCACTTTCATTTAATTCTCTAATTCTATCAATTAACTTTTTGGAAATAAAGGGGCCTTTTTTAACAGATCTACCCACGATTAATCCTCCTTTCTACCATTTACCGTTTCTTAGCATGCCTTGAACGGACAATATATTTATCAGAACGTTTAGATTTCCGTGTCTTTTTACCCATGGTAGGTTTACCCCATGGTGTTACAGGATGTCTACCAGCTGGTGACTTACCTTCTCCACCACCATGTGGATGATCATGAGGATTCATTACAACTCCACGTACATGTGGTCTACGACCTTTCCAGCGAGTACGACCAGCTTTACCAATAGTCAAGTTTTCATGATCAATATTACCGACCTGACCAATAGTAGCTTTACATTCATCAAGAATTAAACGAACTTCTCCAGAAGGCATTTTAATGTGAACAAACTTACCCTCTTTTGCAAGTAATTGTGCCATAGTTCCAGCAGAACGTGCAATTTGACCACCTTTTCCAGGCTGCATTTCTATATTATGCACGATTGTACCTACTGGAATATCCTTTAATTTAAGAGCATTCCCTGAAGTAATATCTGCATTAGAACCAGTTTCAATAATATCTCCAACTTGAACCTTGTTTGGAGCTAATATATATCTTTTTTCTCCATCTACATATTGGAGAAGAGCAATCCTAGCCGAACGATTTGGGTCATACTCAACACTGACTACTTTTGCTGGAATTTCATCTTTATTACGTTTAAAATCAATAATGCGATAGCGTCTCTTGTGACCACCACCACGATGACGTGTGGTAATCCTACCATTAGCATTTCTTCCACCAGATTTTTTCAAAGGTGCCAAAAGACTTTTTTCTGGGGCCCTTTTAGTAATTTCATCAAAAGAAGAAACCGTCATATATCTTCTGGAAGGTGTGGTTGGTTTAAATTTTTTGATCGCCATCTTTCTCCCTCCTTTTACTTTTATTTATTATCAAATTAGAGGCCTTCAAAAATCTCGATTTCATCACCTTTAGCTAGCTTAACCATAGCTTTTTTCCAATCAGGTCTTTTACCTTGATGAACACCGAGTCTTCTCTTCTTCCCTCTCATATTCATTGTATTTACCTTTTCTACTTTAACTTTAAATATCTCCTCAACCGCATTTCTAATCTCAACTTTGTTTGCTTTCTTAGCAACTTTAAAAGTATAAGTGTTGGTTGTTTCCATTAAATTCATGCTTTTTTCGGAGATGACAGGTGCAACTATAATATCTCTTGCATCCTTCATTGAGCTAGCACCTCCTCAATTTTGTTCACAGCATCTTCCAGGACAATAACCATTTCATTATCTAGAAGATCATAGGCGTTTAAAGAATTAACTAATAGAGTTTTTACACCCTGAATATTGCGGGCTGAAAGATAAATATTTTCATTTTTTTCTGGAAGAATAATAAGAACCTTCTTATCCTTTAAGCCTAAATCTTTTAACATACTAGTAATACTTTTAGTAGATGGCTGATCTAGTTTCAAGGAATCTAAAATTAATAGTTCTTCATTATTTACTTTATCAGTTAAAACTGATCTAACAGCTAATTTTCTCATTTTTTTAGTTAATTTTTTATCGTAATTTCGTGGGGATGGCCCAAAAGTAATACCACCACCTACCCATAGTGGAGAACGAATACTACCATGACGAGCTCGTCCTGTACCTTTTTGTCTCCATGGTTTGCGTCCACCGCCTCTTACCTTGCCTCTTGTTTTAGTTGAAGCTGTACCGCTTCTTCTGGCAGCAAGTTGGGCGTTAACAACTTGATGAACAACGTGTTCATTGATTTTTTCTGCAAATATTGCTTCATTTAGTTCCATATTACCCAATTCTTTACCAGATATATTTAATTTAGCTACCTGTGGCATCTGTGAATCCTCCTTTCTCTACGTTTTCTTTATCTATCAACAGTTTTAATCTCAAGAATTGTTTTATTAGGTCCAGGCAATGAACCTTTAATCAGCAACAAGCTTCTCTCTGCATCAACCTTAACGATTTCAAGATTTTGAACTGTTACTTGATCATGTCCCATTCTACCTGGCATCTTATGTCCTTTAAATACTCTACGAGCATCAACCGCTCCCACGGAACCGGGTGAACGGTGAAAATGTGATCCATGAGTATTAGGTCCTGTACTCTGGTTCCAGCGCTTAACACTACCTGCGAATCCTTTACCTTTGGAAATACCAGTAACATTAACTGTTTCTCCATCTGAAAAATCAGCAACTGTTACCTCATCACCTTCACTTACATCAAGTGAATAATTTCTAAATTCACGCAAATATCTTTTCTTTTCTATATTTTTACTGGCAAAATGTCCCTTAAGTGGTTTGTTCATTTTACTAGCTTTTGTTTTACCAAAACCTAGTTGGATTGCATCATAACCATCTTTTTCAGTAGTTTTGACTTGGGCTACCACACATGGTCCAGCCTCAACTACAGTCACAGGTACAACCTTACCATCATCTTTAAAATACTGAGTCATTCCCAGTTTTTTTCCGATAATTCCTTTTGGCATAGCCAAAAACACCTCCTGTCACTATAATTTAATTTCTATATTCACACCTGCGGGCAGGTCAAGTCTCATCAGCGAATCAACTGTTTTCGATGTAGGATCAAGAATATCGATCAACCGCTTATGAGTCCGCATTTCAAATTGTTCGCGAGCGTCCTTATGAACATGTGGTGAACGCAAAACAGTATATATTTCCTTTTCAGTTGGCAGTGGAACCGGGCCTGAAACATTAGCGCCAGTTCTTTCTGCAGTAGCTACAATTTTTTGTGCTGACTGATCAAGAAGCTCATGTTCATATGCCTTCAGGCGGATTCTGATCTTTTCATGTTTAGCCATTGTCTTACCTCCTTCATCATTGCAAATTGCGACTTTCAACAGAGTAGCACAGAAAAAGAGAGGAGAAGAAACTCCTCTTCTTTTTGTTATGCCTTACTCGATAATCTTAGTAACAACACCGGCACCTACAGTATGGCCACCTTCACGAATCGCAAAACGCAATCCTTCTTCCATCGCAATTGGAGTGATTAATTCTCCCACCATTTCAATGTTATCTCCCGGCATTATCATTTCTACTCCCTCTGGTAACTTAATTGATCCTGTTACATCTGTTGTCCGGAAGTAAAACTGGGGACGATATCCATCAAAAAATGGTGTGTGTCTTCCACCCTCATCTTTACTTAATACATATACTTCTGCTTCAAACCTTGTATGTGGTGTAATACTTCCTGGCTTTGCCAGTACTTGACCTCTCTCGATGTCTTCTCTTTTTACACCTCTTAATAATGCTCCTATGTTATCTCCCGCTACTGCTTCGTCTAACAACTTACGGAACATCTCTACTCCTGTTACTACTGTTGATTCTGTATCTTTTATTCCTACTACTTCTACCTCATCTTGAGGATGTAATGTACCTCTTTCTACACGACCTGTTGCTACTGTTCCACGTCCTGTAATTGAAAATACATCTTCTACTGGCATCAAAAATGGTTTATCTGTATCTCTTACTGGCTCTGGAATGTAACTATCTACTTCTTCCATCAATTCTATAATCTTACTTCCCCATTCACCTTCTGGGTCTCCATTTTCTAATGCTTTTAAAGCTGATCCTACGATTACTGGAATATCGTCTCCAGGGAAATCATATTCACTTAATAATTCTCTTACTTCCATTTCTACTAATTCGATTAACTCTTCGTCATCTACCATATCTGCTTTATTTAAAAATACTACCATTGATGGCACGCCTACTTGATTTGCAAGTATAATATGCTCTCTAGTCTGTGGCATTGGTCCATCTGCTGCAGATACTACCAAAATCGCTCCATCCATCTGTGCTGCACCTGTAATCATATTCTTTACATAGTCAGCATGTCCTGGACAGTCAACATGTGCATAATGACGATTTTCTGTTTCATATTCTACGTGAGAGGTTGCTATCGTAATTCCTCTCTCTTTTTCCTCGGGAGCATTATCAATTGCATCAAATGCCATTACTTCTGCCCCACCATAGTTTGCTAATACTGTTGTAATTGCCGCTGTTAAAGTAGTTTTACCATGGTCAACGTGTCCAATCGTTCCTATGTTAACATGCGGTTTTGTTCTTTCAAATTTCTTTTTAGCCATTTTTCTTTTCCTCCTTAATAATCTTTATTTATTCACCTATAATTTCTTTAGCTATACTTTTGGGTGCTCTTTCATAATGAGAGAACTGCATTGTATAAGTTGCACGCCCTTGAGTTTTAGAACGTAGATCCGTAGCATAACCAAACATCTCAGATAAAGGTACAAAAGACTTTATTACCTGGGCAGTTGCACGTGGCTCCATTCCTTCAACTCGACCACGACGACCGTTTAAATCACCAATGACATCTCCCATATATTCTTCAGGCACAACAACCTCAACCTTCATAACTGGTTCAAGAATCACTGGATTAGCTCTTTTAGAAGCCTCTTTAAAACCGATAGAGCCAGCTATTTTAAAAGCCATTTCTGAAGAGTCAACATCATGATAGCTACCATCTTGCAATGTAACTTTAATATCAACTACAGGGAAACCGGCCATAATCCCATTCTCCATTGATTCAACTATCCCATCTTCAACAGAAGAAATATATTCTTTAGGTATTGAACCACCAACAACCTTATTTTCAAATTCGAAACCTCCGCCTTCTTTTTGAGGTTCCAGGTCAATTACCACATGACCATATTGGCCACGTCCACCAGACTGACGAATAAACTTACCTTCGACATCTGTCACTTTCTTGCTAATAGTTTCTCTGTAAGCAACTTTTGGTTTACCAATATTGGCATCTACTTTAAACTCACGTAAAAGTCTATCAACAATTACTTCTAAGTGTAGTTCACCCATACCAGCAATAATTGTTTGTCCGGTTTCTTCATCAGTTCGCACGCGGAAAGTTGGATCCTCTTCTGCCAGACGTTGTAAAGCCTCACCAAGTTTATCTTGATCAGCTTTACTCTTCGGTTCAATTGCAACATCAATAACTGGTTCTGGAAATTCCATTGACTCCAATACGATTGGATGATCCTCTTCGCAAAGTGTGTCTCCAGTACTTGTGTTTTTTAAACCTACTGCAGCAGCTAAATCGCCAGCATATACCGCGTCTCTTTCTTCACGGCGGTTGGCATGCATTTGCAGAATACGACCAACTCTTTCTCTCTTTCCATTAGTCGAATTGTAAATATATGAACCCGCTTCTAACATACCTGAATATGCTCTAAAGAAAGCAAGTTTTCCAACATAAGGATCAGCCATAATTTTAAAAGCCAGTGCAGAGAAAGGCTCATCATCATCAGCTTTTCTTACTTCTTCTTCTTCAGTATCAGGGTTAATACCTGTTACAGATGGCACATCAACAGGTGATGGTAGATATTCTATAATTGAATCCAATAACATCTGTACACCTTTATTTTTAAAGGCGGAACCACACAATACAGGTATCAAATCAACATTAAGTGTAGCTTCTCTTAATACGTCTTTAACAAAATCTGTAGAAATCTCTTCATCTTCAAGATACATTATCATTAATTCTTCATTAGATTCAGCGAGAGATTCCATTAACTTATCTCTGTATTTATTTGCTATTTCAAGCATATCTTCAGGAATTTCAACTCTTTCAAAGTTAACACCTAAATCATCTTCATAAACAATAGCATTCATTTCAACTAAATCAATAACACCTTGAAAATCATCTTCTTTACCGATAGGCAGCTGTATTGGAACAGCATTGGCGCCCAATCTTTCTTTCATCATCTCAACAACACGATAGAAATCAGCACCCATTCTGTCCATCTTATTGACAAATGCAATCCTTGGCACTTGATACTTATCTGCCTGTCTCCAGACTGTTTCTGATTGTGGTTCTACACCACCAACAGAACAGAAAAGAGCGATTGAACCATCTAGAACACGAAGCGATCTTTCTACCTCTACTGTAAAGTCCACGTGTCCAGGCGTATCTATAATATTAATACGGTGGTCATTCCATTGACAGGTTGTGGCAGCTGAGGTGATAGTTATGCCCCGTTCCTGTTCTTGCTCCATCCAGTCCATAACAGATGCTCCGTCGTGTGTTTCACCCATTTTATGAACTCTACCTGTATAATATAAAATACGTTCAGTAGTAGTTGTTTTACCAGCATCAATATGTGCCATTATTCCTATGTTACGCGTTCTTTTTAGTGGAAATTGTCGGGCCACTATTCTCCCCCCTTATTAAAAATTATATATCACGTATCGCTTTACCATCTATAGTGAGCAAACGCTCTATTAGCTTCGGCCATACGATGAATTTCTTCTTTCTTTCTTACTGCCCCACCTGTATTATTATAAGCATCGATAATTTCTTTTGCAACACGTTCTTTCATGGTACGCTCACCACGTCCTCGTGCTGCCGTAATTAACCAACGTAAACTGAGGCTAATTTTACGCCTTTCATCAACTTCAACCGGCACCTGATAGTTAGAACCACCAACACGGCGGGACTTAACTTCCAGAACAGGCATGATGTTCTTCAATGCTTCATTTACTACATCAATTGAATCTTCTCCGGTCTCTTCACCAATAATGTCAAGAGCACCATAAAAAATATTTTCCGCCAGTCCTTTTTTACCATCTAACATAATTTTATTGATGATCCTTGTAATTAGAATATCATCATAGACTGGATCTGGCAGCACATCGCGCTGTTCAGCTTTATTCTTACGCACACAAATCCCTCCTTTACTTAGGTTTTTTTACACCATATTTTGATCTTCCCTGTCTCCGGTCATCAACACCAGCTGTATCGAGAGATCCTCTTACAATATGATATCTAACACCTGGTAAATCTTTTACTCTTCCGCCTCTAACAAGAACAACAGAGTGTTCCTGTAAATTATGTCCAATTCCCGGAATATACGCAGTAACCTCTTTACCATTAGTTAAACGCACACGGGCCACCTTTCTCAGGGCAGAGTTAGGTTTTTTTGGAGTAGCAGTATAAACTCTGGTACACACTCCTCTTTTCTGTGGAGAACCTTCCAGAGCAGGAGCAGAAGTCTTTTTCTTGACCTTCTTGCGACCTTTACGGATCAATTGATTAATTGTCGGCATATGCAGTCCCACCTCCTTCCAGTTTTTTTAGCAACGCAGCAGAAGCAGCGGAAACATCAATTCCGCATTCTCTGCCTAGTTTTAATTTGCTATCAACCATTTCCAGTAATATTTCATGTTTTTTGACTGCGTCCAGCAGTTCTTTTTTGATCTGCTGGTCTATATCATTAGCCACAAAAACTTTTATGACCTGGTTGTTATTAATTGCTTTAAGAGTTTGTTTAGTTCCTACAATAATTGCAGGATCATCTTGTTCTGCTAGTTTCATTACTTACCTCCAATATGTGAAGTTAAGTTTAACTAACACACACTTACGTATTTTAACACCTTTAATTAATGATGTCAACTATTTATTTGTTTTCATCATTATCATATAATTCTGGCGCTAATGCATCAACAGGAACACCGTTTTCATCTAGGATTTCAAGATCACGGTAATATTTCATACCTGTACCTGCTGGAATTAGCTGACCAATAATAACATTTTCTTTTAATCCCATCAATGGATCAACTTTTCCTTCTAATGAAGCTTCTGTCAATACTCTGGTAGTTTCTTGGAATGATGCTGCAGATAAGAAACTATCAGTTGCAAGAGATGCTTTAGTAATACCAAGCAACTCTGAATCAAAAGTAGCAGGTTCCTTGCCTGCTTTAGCCATTGCATTGTTAGCTACTCGCAGTTCATGTCTATTGACTAGACTACCTGGTAAGAAATCAGTATCGCCTGGATTGACAATTTTCACCTTCTTCATCATCTGTCTCACGATCACTTCAATATGTTTATCATTTATCTCAACACCTTGAGACCGGTAAACATTTTGCACTTCTTTTAAGAGATAATTCTGGACCGCTTTTTCACCTCTAACTCGAACAAGAACATTTGGATCAAGTGGACCTTCAGTTAACTTATCACCAGAAGTGACATGATCTCCATCTTTAATAATCATTTTTGAGCCATAAGGGATTTTATATGTTTTCTTTTTACCATCCTCGTCTTCAACAACAACTCGTTTGGAGTTTTTCTTTTCAACAATGGTAGCAGTACCGTTTCTTTCTGTCATAATGGCCTGGCCTTTTGGTGTACGACCTTCAAATAATTCTTCAACACGGGGAAGACCCTGTGTGATATCATCACCAGCCACACCACCTGTATGGAAAGTACGCATTGTCAACTGTGTTCCCGGCTCTCCTATAGATTGAGCTGCAATAATACCAATCGCATCTCCAATATCTACCAGATCATTAGTTGCCAGGTTACGACCATAACACTTTCGACAGACACCATGTTTAGATTCACAAGTTAAAACTGACCTAATCATGACTTTCTCAATATCTGTAGCACTAATTTTCTTCATTAAATTTCTAGTTATTAATACATTTCTTTCAACAAGAACTTCCTCAGTTTCAGGATGAATTATATCTTCAGCAGCTACACGGCCAATACATCTTTCTGCTAATGGCTCTACAGCATTATCTCCTCTGCCACCAATTGCTTCAACAAAAATACCTCTTTCAGTTCCACAATCATCCTCACGCACAATTACATCCTGTGATACATCAACCAGTCTTCTTGTTAAATAACCTGAATCAGCAGTTCTTAAAGCTGTATCAGCAAGTCCTTTACGAGCACCGTGAGTTGAAAGGAAATACTCAAGAACATCTAACCCTTCCCGGAAACTAGATCTAATCGGTACATCAATAATTCTACCAGAAGGATCAGCCATTAGACCACGCATACCAGCAAGTTGTGAAATCTGAGAAGTATTACCACGAGCTCCAGAAACAGCCATTGTATAAATGTTATTATCTATATCAAGATTAGACAATAACGCATCTGTCACTTTATCTTTCGTCTGATTCCAGATATCAACAACTTTTTGATATCTTTCATTTTCCGTGATAGCACCACGACGATAATGCTGTTCAATTTGATGAACTTGATTTTCAGCATTATTGACAATTTCTCCTTTTTCTGGTGGAATCGCTGCATCAGTTACAGCAATTGTTATGCCTGACCTTGTTGCATAATCATAACCCAATGATTTTATATTATCTAGTGTTTTAGAAGTTTTATCATTACCAGTAACCTCACATAGTTCAGCAATAATATCTCCTAATGTACTTTTATCGATTCTTTTATTAATATAAGGAATTTCTTCTGGAAGCGCTTCATTGAAGATCATTCGGCCAATAGATGTTTCAATCAATTCTCCATTATGCCTGATCTTAACTTTGGCTTGCAGATTAGTTTTCCCAGTATCATATGCCTTAATTGCTTCATCTGAACTAGCAAATATCTTGCCTTCACCTTGTTTATCCTTTTTAATAGTGGTCAAATAGAATATACCAAGTACCATATCCTGAGTTGGAATAGTAATTGGAGCTCCATCTGAAGGTGCAAGCAAGTTTGTAGTTGAAAGCATTAATAATCTTGCTTCAGTTTGGGCTTCAGCTGACAACGGAACGTGAACAGCCATCTGATCACCATCAAAGTCTGCATTATATGCAGTACAAACAAGTGGATGTAATTTGATAGCTTTACCCTCAACCAATATTGGCTCAAACGCCTGAATACCAAGACGATGCAAGGTTGGTGCACGGTTTAAAAGAACAGGGTGATCTTCAATTGCTTCTTCTAATATCTCCCATACTTCCGTATCCACTCTTTCTACCATGCGCTTAGCATTTTTAATATTATGAGCAAAACCTTTTTCAACAAGGCCTTTCATTACAAATGGTTTAAATAATTCAAGTGCCATTTTCTTTGGTAAACCACATTGGTGCATCTTCAGATCTGGTCCAACAACAATTACTGATCTTCCAGAATAATCAACACGCTTTCCAAGTAAGTTTTGACGGAATCGACCTTGTTTACCTTTAAGCATATCACTTAAAGATTTTAGCGGTCTATTCCCAGCACCTGTTACAGGACGTCCCCTACGACCATTATCAATCAAAGCATCAACTGCTTCTTGCAGCATCCTTTTTTCATTTCTTATAATTATCTCTGGGGCTCCCAGATCAAGTAGTCTTTTAAGACGATTATTCCTATTAATTACTCTTCTATATAAATCATTTAAATCAGAAGTTGCAAACCGACCATCATCTAATTGAACCATAGGTCTTAAATCAGGTGGAATAACCGGTATAACTTCTAAGACAAGATTCTGAGGAGACAAATTTGAATTACGCAGTCCATCCATAACCTCTAGTCTTCTAACTGCTCTTTTTCTACGTTGACCAGTTGCTTCTTTTACCTCTTTTTTGAGATCTGAAACTTCACCAGCAACATCAATTCTACCGAGTAGATCTTTAATTGCCTCAGCACCCATCCCAGCTTTAAAACTATTACCATACTTGCTACGAGCTTCCCGATATTCACTTTCTGGCAATAATTGTTTTTCGCTTAATGGAGTGTCACCTGGATCAATCACAATATATTGAACAAAATAAATTACTTTTTCCAATGCCCGGGGAGACATATCCATTATTAATCCCAGACGACTTGGAATACCTTTGAAAAACCAAATATGAGTACAAGATGCTGCAAGCTCAATATGTCCCATTCTTTCTCGTCTAACCTTGGACCGAGTTACTTCAACACCACAACGATCACAAACAACGCCTTTATAACGTACTCTTTTGTATTTACCACAATGACATTCATAGTCTTTAGTAGGTCCAAAAATCTTTTCACAGAACAAACCGTCTTTTTCTGGTTTGAGAGTTCTGTAGTTAATTGTTTCTGGTTTTTTTACTTCACCCCGTGACCAGTCACGTATCTGTTCTGGAGAAGCAACTCCGATCCTCATTGAATCGAAATTATTTACATTTAACAAGGGACTCTCCCCTTTCTATATAGATAATTGGCTTATTCATCATCATCATCAGATTTACTTAACTTTAAATCTGAATCAAGTCCTAACTTTTTAGCTGTTTCAGCCATTTCATCTTCATTTTCTGCTACTTGTAATTCTTCTTCATCTTCAGTGAAAATTTTAGCATCCAGGCCAAGGCTCTGCATCTCTTTAATTAATACTTTAAATGATTCTGGAATACCTGGCTCAGGTACATTTTCACCTTTAACGATAGATTCATATGTTTTTACTCTTCCCACAACATCATCAGATTTAACGGTTAACATTTCTTGTAATGTATAAGCTGCACCATATGCTTCAAGAGCCCATACTTCCATCTCACCAAAACGCTGACCACCAAATTGAGCTTTACCGCCCAGTGGCTGCTGAGTAACTAAGGAATATGGTCCAGTTGAACGCGCATGAAGCTTATCATCAACTAAGTGATGTAGTTTCAAGATATACATTACACCGACTGTCACTCGAGAATCAAACGCCTCTCCTGTTCTACCATCATAAAGAACTGTTTTACCGTCTCTTGCCCAACCAGCTTTTTCCAGCATATCTTCTACATCTTCTTCAACAGCTCCATTAAAGACAGGAGTCTCTATATGCAGTCCTAATAAGCGCCCAGCCATCCCTAAATGTGTCTCTAGTACCTGTCCGATGTTCATACGGGACGGCACTCCTAGCGGATTAAGAACAATCTCAACTGGTTCACCATTTGGCATAAAAGGCATATCTTCTTCAGGTAAAATTCTAGAAATAACACCTTTATTACCATGGCGGCCTGCCATTTTATCTCCAACAGAAATCTTCTTCTTAGAGGCTATATAAACTCTCACTAATTGGTTAACACCTGGCTTAAGTTCATCACCTTGTTCACGGGAAAAGACTTTTACATCAAGAACTATACCCTCTTCTCCATGTGGTACTTTTAAAGAGGTATCTCGCACTTCACGGGCTTTCTCACCAAAGATTGCTCGCAGCAATCTTTCTTCAGCAGATAATTCAGTTTCACCTTTTGGTGTAACTTTACCAACTAAGATATCGCCTTCTTTAACCTCTGCTCCCACGCGAATTATACCTCTATCATCTAGGTTTTTTAAGGCACTTTCACCAGCATTAGGAATATCACGGGTTATTTCCTCCGGTCCTAATTTCGTATCTCTAGCTTCTGCCTCATGTTCCTCAATATGTACAGAAGTAAATGCATCCTCTTTAACCAATCGTTCACTTATTAAAATAGCATCCTCATAGTTATAACCTTCCCAAGGCATAAATGCAATCACTGTATTACGACCCAGACCCATTTCACCTTGATCTGTTGAAGGTCCATCAGCAATGATATCACCATCTTCAATTACTTGACCTTCTTTAACTATTGGACGCTGGTTCATGCAACTTCCCTGGTTTGAACGTTTAAATTTCATCAATTTATAACTATCCAATTGACCTTCATTATTTCTGATAACAATATTTTCTCCAGTAACCCTTGTTACCGTACCGCCTTTTTCAGCAACAACAACAACTCCTGAATCCTTAGCTGCTTTATGTTCAATACCAGTTGCTATAATTGGCGCATCCGCATTAAGTAGTGGTACTGCTTGACGTTGCATATTAGCACCCATTAGGGCACGGTTAGCATCATCATTTTCTAAGAAAGGAATCATTGCTGCTGATACCCCAACTAACTGTTTTGTTGAAATATCCATATAATCTATTTTTTCTGGTTCTATCTCTAAAATATCACTACGCCTTCTTGAAACAACTAACTTATTAATGAAGTTTCTATCTTCATCATAAGGCGCATTTGCCTGTGCAACTATATATTTATCCTCTTCATCTGCAGTTAAATATTCTATCTCATCTGTCACTTTACCATCAACAACTTTACGATATGGTGTTATTAGAAAACCAAATTCATTTGTTTTAGCAAAGGTACCCATCGAACCTATCAGCCCAATATTTGGACCTTCTGGTGTTTCAATAGGACATATCCGACCATAATGAGAATGGTGAACATCACGCACATCAAAACCAGCTCTCTCACGACTCAAACCACCCGGTCCAAGTGCACTAAGCCTTCTCTTATGCGTTAATTCTGAAAGTGGATTTGTTTGATCCATAAATTGTGAAAGTTGACTACTACCAAAAAATTCTTGAATAGAAGCAACAACAGGCCTAGTATTAATTAACGCCTGTGGTGTCACTACATCAATATCCTGAATAGTCATTCTTTCTCTTACTACTCTCTCCATACGGGAAAGACCAATTCTAAATTGGTTTTGTAATAATTCACCCACAGTTTTTAATCTTCTATTTCCAAGATGATCAATATCATCAATATATGCTTCTGGATCACGATCTATTAATTTGACCATATATCTAACTGTTTCAATAATATCCTTTTTATCAAGATGCTTCTTATCAGGATCAACATCAATTTCTAATTTTTTGTTTAACTTATAACGACCAACAGCAGCCATATCATAGCGCTTATGATCAAAAAACAATGAATTCAATAAATTTGTTGCACTATCTACAGTTGGTGGTTCTCCTGGACGCAACCTTTTATATAATTCAATCAAGGCTTCATCCTGAGAATCAGTATTATCACGCTCTATAGTATCATGAATAACTTCATGATCACCTAGCAAATCTATTAACTGTGCATCACTACCAAACCCAATTGCTCTAAAAAGAACAGTTGAAGGCATCTTTCTAGTTCTGTCAACACGGACAGAAACAATTCTTTTCTTATCATATTCAAATTCAATCCAAGCCCCGCGATTAGGTATAATACTACCCGAAATTAACCGCCTACCATCTTTGGTTCTTTCATCATCAAAATATACACCGGACGAACGAACAAGTTGATTTACAACAACTCTTTCAGCTCCATTAATAATAAAGGTACCCTTATCGGTCATCAGTGGGAAATCTCCCATGAAAACTTCCTGTTCCTTTACTTCACCAGTCTCTTTATTGATTAGTCTTACTTTCACCTGCAAGGAAGCAGAATATGTATCATCTCGATCACGACACTCTTCTACAGTGTAATCAGGTTCTTCTAAATAATAATCAACAAATTCTAGCACTAGGTTTTCCGAGAAATCTTCAATAGGTGAAATTTCATCAAAAACTTCTTTTAAACCTTCTTCCAGAAACCACTGGTAAGAGTTCAACTGCGTATAGATCAGGTCAGGTAACTCAATAGCATCATCAATTCTACTGAAACTATATCTTTCCCTTACCGTTGACATCTTTGCACCCCCAGAAATATTTCTATATTTAAAATTGTAAAATGGCTTATTAAGCTAGCCATTGACACAAAAACAACGAGAACTATCCCATTTTAATTTAATTGTCTTTATCTTATAGACATCTACTAATATTAACACAAGTCAATTAGCTTGTCAAGAAAAAATATAAAAATGGTGTGAGAAAATAAAAACTGGCTCAATCCAGTAATTTAAATATGGAAAGAGCCAGTCCAGCAATACTTATTAAATTCGTTAAAATATATTACTTGAGTTCCACTGTTGCGCCAGCTTCTTCAAGTTTTTCTTTCATTTCTTCTGCTTCTTCTTTACTTAAACCTTCTTTTACATTCTGTGGTGCGTCATCTACTACAGCTTTCGCTTCTTTCAGGCCAAGACCTGTAAGTTCACGAACTGCTTTGATAACTTTAATCTTTTTACCGCCAATTTCAGCAAGAAATACATCAAATTCAGTTTTTTCTTCCTGAGCAGCAGCACCAGCACCTGGAGCAGCAGCCATAGCTACAGGAGCGGCAGCACTAACACCAAACTTTTCCTCTAATTCCTCAACCAGTTCAGATAGTTCCAATACACTCATTTCTTCAATTGCTTTAATTAATTCTTCTTTATTCATTGTATAATCCTCCTCTAATTTTTATGCTTTTTGTTCTTTAATTTGATTAAGTACCTGTACTAAACCACGCGTATTACCCTGTAAAACATTAACGAGCCCAGTAATAGGTGCTTTCATACCAGCAAATACTTGAGCCAGTAATTGTTCTTTTGGTGGAATCTTAGCTAATGATTTTACTTTTTCAACATTAATTTGAGTTCCATCAAGGGCACCACCCTTGATTTCCAACACTTCATGTTCTTCGGCAAAATCAACCAGAACCTTTGCTGGAGAAACAGCATCTTCAACGCCAAAAGCTATTGCTGTTGGACCATTAAAATAATCTTTCATAAAATCCATTTCAACATTATCTGCCGCAAGGCTAGCTAGAGTATTTTTAACAACTTTAAACTCAACACCAGCTTCTCTTAATTGCTTTCGCAATTCTGTCATGTCAGCAACATTTAATCCCAAGTAATTTGCAATTACAATAGATTTCGAATCAGTGAATTTTACAGTAAGTTCCTGAACAAGCGCTTCCTTTTCCGGTCTTGCCATCTTTTCACCCCCTGATACGGATGCGATTAATTTTTTATAAAATAGAAAAACCTCCCGTAGACAGGCAGGAGGTATAGTTTGCTTTTTATTAAAAAGTCACCTCGGCAGGAAATTTAAGCTAAAAGAGCTCCTACTGTCTTTGGTTATCTCTATTAAATTTTATCCTCAATTAGAATAACATGTTTTGTCCTAATAAGTCAAGCACAATCTATTCAACTATTGAAATTGAAGTAGCTGGGTTAACTTTGATGCCTGGGCCCATAGTCGATGAAATCGTAATTGATCTAAAATATCGACCTTTAGCAGCTGCTGGACGCTCACGCAAAAGGGTTTCAATAATCGTTTTATAATTATTTAATAATGCATCCTCTGAAAAAGATACTTTACCGATTGGCAAATGGACAATACCCGCCTTTTCTACCCGATATTCTATCTTACCTGCCTTAAATTCTTTAACAGCTTTTTCCAACTCAAATGTTACTGTACCAGCTTTCGGATTAGGCATTAGACCTTTTGGACCAAGTACACGGCCCAATCTACCAACTACACTCATCATATCTGGTGTAGCAACAGCAAGATCAAAATCTAACCATCCACCTGCAATTTTTTCTGCTAATTCTTCTCCGCCTACAACATCGGCGCCAGCATCTTCGGCCTCTTTGGCTTTTTCTCCCTTAGCAAAAACAACTAATTTAATTTCTTGTCCAGTACCTTCCGGTAAAACAACAGTACCACGGACATTCTGATCAGCGTGCTTAGGATTAACACCTAATTTAGCCGCAATTTCAACTGTTTCATCAAAATTAGCATTAGCTACTTCTTTAACAAGCGAAAGTGCCTCTGCTGGGCTATACAATTTTTCAGACTCAACTTTCTTTTTAACTTCAGCAAATCTTTTACTATCCTTAGACATATAATTCTCCTCCTATTTGTGGTTCACGCGGAAAAAATCCTCCCACATCGAAAACAAAACAATAAACTTTAACTACTTAACGAGAATACCCATGCTTCTAGCAGTACCTTCAACCATACTCATCGCAGCTTCAATACTACCTGCATTTAAATCAGGCATTTTAGTTTCAGCAATTTTCCTAACATCTTCTTTGCTAACAGTTGCGACTTTATCTACATTTGGTTCGCCAGAAGCTGTCTCGATCCCTGCCGCCTGCTTCAGCAATACTGCTGCAGGTGGAGTTTTTGTAATAAAATCAAAAGATCTATCTTGATAAACAGTGATTTCTACAGGAATCAGGGTGCCCTGCTGGTCTTTTGTTTTGGCATTAAAAGCCTTACAGAATTCCATAATATTTACACCATGCTGACCAAGAGCAGGACCTACCGGTGGAGCCGGATTTGCCTGTCCTCCAGGAATCTGTAGTTTGATTTGTCCCATTACCTTTTTAGCCATATCTAACACCCCTTTCAATAAAATAATCTTTTTTATTAATTTAGCAAATCTAAGCCTCTTCTATTTGTGAAAACTCCAGTTCAACCGGAGTTTCTCTTCCGAACATCGAGACAAGTACTTTAACTTTACCCTGGTGTGGATGTACCTCTTTAACTATACCAACAAAATCTTCAAAAGGACCATCTTGGACGATGACTTTATCTCCTTCAGCGAAATCAACTTCAACTTCAGGTTTCTTTGTACCCATCCCTTGTAAAATATGATCAATTTCTTCAGGCATCAAGGGAAGAGGTTTTGTTCCGCTACTAACAAAGCCAGTCACTCCTGGCGTATTTCTAACTACATACCAAGAGTCATCACTCATGTTCATTTCAACAAGAACATAACCGGGAAATATTTTTTTCTCGACTACTTTTTCTTTGCCCTTCTTCTTCTCCAATTTTTCTTCTGTTGGCACCAGAATACGAAAGATCCTTTCTTCCATTCCAGTACTAGCTATTCGCTTTTCCAGATTGGCCTTGACCTTTCTCTCGTGTCCAGAATATGTGTGAACAACATACCATTTGCTTTCTTCACTCATAATAAAGGACCCTACTTTTGTAGGACCCCCACCTCCTCAGTTACAAAATAAATGGAGTTAAAATGTTGGCCAAAACAAAATCGATAATACCAATAAATGCAATTAAAACTATAACTGTAACTAAAACTACCAGAGTATTGGAAGTTAGTTCTTCTCGATTAGGCCAGTTTACCTTCTTCAATTCACCTTTTACTTGACGAAAAAACTTAACAATTTTACCAAAAAAACTGGTCTCTGCCATACAAACACCACTTCCTTAATCTTAGATGTTCAGAAAATAACCTTACTTGGTTTCACGATGGAGAGTATGCTCTCTACAAAATTTACAGTACTTTTTAAGTTCTATTCGATCCTTGGTATTCTTCTTATTCTTTTTCGTTGTATAATTACGATTCTTGCACTCAGTACATTCCAGTGTAATAATGTCTCTCATCGTAATGCCACCCCCCTCAATCGTGCAACTAACTTTTGAATTTAAAAAAAGTCTATTCACCAAAACAATATATATTTCTTTTAAGAGTATAACCTTTACTAATTTAACATATTATCAATAGTTTGTCAATTTTTTTTAGTGATTACTCGATAATCTTAGTAACAACACCGGCACCTACAGTATGGCCACCTTCACGAATCGCAAAACGCAATCCTTCTTCCATCGCAATTGGAGTGATTAATTCTCCCACCATTTCAATGTTATCTCCCGGCATTATCATTTCTACTCCCTCTGGTAACTTAATTGATCCTGTTACATCTGTTGTCCGGAAGTAAAACTGGGGACGATATCCATCAAAAAATGGTGTGTGTCTTCCACCCTCATCTTTACTTAATACATATACTTCTGCTTCAAACCTTGTATGTGGTGTAATACTTCCTGGCTTTGCCAGTACTTGACCTCTCTCGATGTCTTCTCTTTTTACACCTCTTAATAATGCTCCTATGTTATCTCCCGCTACTGCTTCGTCTAACAACTTACGGAACATCTCTACTCCTGTTACTACTGTTGATTCTGTATCTTTTATTCCTACTACTTCTACCTCATCTTGAGGATGTAATGTACCTCTTTCTACACGACCTGTTGCTACTGTTCCACGTCCTGTAATTGAAAATACATCTTCTACTGGCATCAAAAATGGTTTATCTGTATCTCTTACTGGCTCTGGAATGTAACTATCTACTTCTTCCATCAATTCTATAATCTTACTTCCCCATTCACCTTCTGGGTCTCCATTTTCTAATGCTTTTAAAGCTGATCCTACGATTACTGGAATATCGTCTCCAGGGAAATCATATTCACTTAATAATTCTCTTACTTCCATTTCTACTAATTCGATTAACTCTTCGTCATCTACCATATCTGCTTTATTTAAAAATACTACCATTGATGGCACGCCTACTTGATTTGCAAGTATAATATGCTCTCTAGTCTGTGGCATTGGTCCATCTGCTGCAGATACTACCAAAATCGCTCCATCCATCTGTGCTGCACCTGTAATCATATTCTTTACATAGTCAGCATGTCCTGGACAGTCAACATGTGCATAATGACGATTTTCTGTTTCATATTCTACGTGAGAGGTTGCTATCGTAATTCCTCTCTCTTTTTCCTCGGGAGCATTATCAATTGCATCAAATGCCATTACTTCTGCCCCACCATAGTTTGCTAATACTGTTGTAATTGCCGCTGTTAAAGTAGTTTTACCATGGTCAACGTGTCCAATCGTTCCTATGTTAACATGCGGTTTTGTTCTTTCAAATTTCTTTTTAGCCATTTTTCTTTTCCCCCTTATTTCCCTCAATTATGTAAATTTAGGAGCATAGAGCTCCTATAAAAAAGGCCTGTAGGCTGCAGGCCGGTCTACTGTCTAACTTAGAGACAGTAGTAAATATATTTAAAATAGAAGTAACTAAATATTATGTTTCTCTAAAAATACTTCTAATTTTCTTTTTACCCGTTGGAGCGCATTATCTACAGATTTAACATGCTTGTCCAAAGTTTCAGCTATATTTTGATATGATTTACCTTCCAAATATTCCTGTAAAACATCAAATTCAAGATCACTTAGCATACTGGTTATTTCGCCTTCAATTAAATCATAAGTCTCGTTACTTATGAAAAGCGCTTCTGGATTAGATAGTTTACCGCCTTTGAGTACATCTAGCAATGTACGATCTGATTCTTCATCATATATTGGTTTATTCAAAGAAACATAAGTGTTTAATGGTTGATGTTTCTGGCGGGTAGCAGCTTTAATTGCTGTTATAATCTGTCTAGTTATACAGAGTTCAGCAAAAGCCCTAAATGAAGCAAGGCGTTCTATTTTATAATCTCTAACAGCTTTATATAAACCAATCATTCCTTCTTGAACAATATCTTCTCGATCTGCTCCTACAAGGAAATAAGATCGTGATTTAGCAAGTACAAAGTTCTTATAGCGTTTAATTAAAGTCTCTTGAGCTACAATATCACCCTGGTGAACTAGCTCAATCAACTCATCGTCGCCCATATTTTTATAATCATCAAATCCCATATTATCAAAATTAAGCTCTTGAGCATTACCCTTCAACCAGAACCCCTCCCTTATACACTAATATTATACTTGTTTAAGAATGCATAGTCAAGCAATATCTTCAGCCTCGCTGCCTGATTGCTTCATAGATAATAACACCAGCAGCGACAGAAGCATTCAAAGATCCTAGTTTTCCTTCCATTGGGATTTTTAGCAAAAAGTCACAATTTTCCTTTACCAATCTCCTCAATCCACTACCTTCATTCCCAATAACTAAGCCAAGGGCACCCTTCAAATCAGCCGCAAAGTGGTCTTGTTCTGCTGAAAGATCTGCACCAGCTATCCAGAGTCCAGCTTCTTTTAAATCTTTAATTGTATAATTAATATTTGTCACTTGAGCAAGTGGTAGATGTTCAGCTGCACCAGCAGAAGCTTTCAGTACCACTGGGGTAATGCCAACTGCCCTTCTTTCTTGAAAAATCAAACCATGTGCACCTGCAGCAAAAGCTGTCCGGATAATCGCTCCAAAATTATGAGGATCCTGAATTTGGTCAAGTACAATAATTAAAGACTTTTCTCCTCGGCTTTTTGCTAGTTCAACCATCTTCTCTGGAGAACTAAGTTTGAGATCATCTGCTTCAGCCATTACTCCCTGATGAGCATGTGAACGAGATAAATCATCAAGTTTATCTCCTAAAACACTTGTTATGGAAATATCTTTTTCGTTTGCCATATTTTTAATATCATCAATTATATCACCAGAAACACCTTCCTGTAAAATCACTCTATGAATTCTTCGCTTACCGCGTAATGCCTCGAGAACTGGATTGCGTCCTTCTATTCTAGCCATTTAATTAATTTCCCCCATTTTTCAATTTAACAACCTTGCCACAGGATAATTTGCCTTCAGGGCATTCTCCAGATACTTCACAGGGAGCCCCAGCATTTTCAAAAAGAACTGGCGCAATTTTTTTAACCTGTTTTAACATCTGGCGAGCAATTGAGCGAATTTCCCATTGTGCCCTGGTACAACATCGCAAAGAAAAAAAGTGATAAAGAGATCTGGCATTAAATGATACCACTAAATTTGTTTTAACAGTTGGTAAAACAAATCTTGCATCTTCTGCTGGTATATTATTATTTAGTAATTCCTGGTAAAATTCTTGCCCTTTTTGCATCCACTCTTTATATTTCTTTTGCAAAGCAGGTTTAGCCATAATGGAAGGTGGTGTTATATAAGAAAAATTATCTTCCTCAACATATCTTTGTGAACGTTGACTGTAAGAAGTACCGATTCTTTGTCTTACTAGTTGATGACTTGTAACGCGACTACACTCAATATGGAAATAAAAATATGTGTGTTCAAGTGTGGAATGATGTCCAAGCTCAACAACTTTTTTTACCAACTTTTCCATATCTTGACGCGACATCTTCTTCTCTAAATCTCTTGCTCCATCTTTTGAATAACAAAGTCTTGCAGCAATAGCAACATTTTTTATAGGGTCAGGTGTATAATCAATTAATTCAGCAGTTGGTCTAATCTCCATTATTATTCATCCCTCTTCTTTAAATTCCATTCTGTCCCTCTTGGAGTATCTTTTACTTCTATGCCAACTTCATCTAATCTATCTCTTATTAAATCGGCTTTTTCCCATTCTTTTTCTTCTCTTGCTTCCTGGCGAAGTTCTAATACTAATTCCATAAGATCTGCGAATACAGATGAGTAATTTTTAGTCCCATCTTTAAGTTCTAACTTCAGACCTAACACATTAGCTAATTTACGGTATAATTTATTTGCTTCTGTTAACAGAAAGTACTTGTTTTCGTTAAGTTTAAATGATTGTTGGTTAATAAATTTATTTATTTCTCCAGCAAGTTCATGCAAAATACCAATCGCTTTTGCTGTATTAAAATCATCATCCATTGCTTCCTCAAAACTTTTTCTCTTCTCCTTCAGCATAGCGATAAATACGTCAGTTGTAGCCAAATTATTTTGTTTATCTTCTGGATTGTCAGCTAATAAACTTTCCATCTGGTCAGCAGTCTTAATCAACCGCTCTAAACTCACTGTCGCTTCTTTTAACTGAGGAATACTAAAATCAATTGGGCTTCTATAATGTCTGGTTAGTAGGAAAAATCTAATAACCTCCGCAGGAAATTTCTTTAACACTTCTCTAGTTGTAAAAAAATTGCCTTGTGATTTGGACATCTTTTCTCCCGAAAGATTAACTGTACCGTTATGTAACCAATATTTAGCAAAAACCTCTCCGCTATAAGCTTCAGACTGCGCTATTTCGTTTTCATGGTGAGGAAAAATTAGGTCTGTGCCCCCTCCATGAATATCAAAAGTAGTTCCTAATCGTTTCATAGCCATAGCAGAACATTCTATATGCCAACCTGGCCAACCTTTACCCCAGGGGCTATCCCAACTAAATTCTTCATTATTTACCTTTTTCCAGAGGGCAAAATCCATTGGATGTTTTTTATCTTCTAAGATATCAACCCTTGCACCTGCCTGCATATCCTCAATATTTCTACCAGATAGTTTACCATAATCGGCAAAACTTTCTACACTAAAATATACATTACCCTCAGCTACATAAGCATATTCTTTATCAATAAGAACTTTTACCATTTCAATAATATCTTCAATATTTTCACTTACTCGCAGATATTGGTCTGCTGGCCTAATATTCATTGCCGCAATATCATCCAAAAAGGCAGCCTCGTATTTTTGAGCAAGTTCAGTTGGAGTCATATTTTCTTCTTCTGCTCTAGCTACAATTTTTTCATTAATATCAGTAAAATTTGATATATACTCTACTTGATAACCTTTATATTCTAAGTACTTTCTTATTACATCATAATTGACAGCACTTCTAATATGCCCTACATGGGAGTAATTCTGTACAGTAAGACCACAAACATACATTTTTACCTTATTTGGCTCAACAGGAATGAACTCTTCTTTTTCTCGGGTCATTGTATTATACAATCTAATCAATTCATTACACTCCCTTCAATTTAAAAATAATATTTAAAAAGTCTTCTCCCAACATAGATAACTTAATCGTCAGGCGAAGACTCTCAGATATTCTATAACTTAGCATCAGCTAGTTTTAAAGCATTATCTAAACGACTGGCAATTTCGTCAGCTCCAAAAATTGAGATTACACTTGTCATTTCTGGACCTGAACTCTTTCCAGTAATAGCCAATCTTACCGGGTGGTAAATTGTTCTGGCTCCAACTGGAAGTTCTTTTTTCATCTCTTTAAATATTCTATTAACTGCTTCTGGCGTTAAATTATCAACAGCTTTTGTTTTTTCTTTTAAAGAATCAAAGACCAACTTTACATCTTCTCCTGTAAATTCCTTTGCAACTGCTTGGGGATCATCAAAATTAACATCTGTAAAGAAGAGTTCAGCTTCTGCAGGGAGCTGTGATAAATAATCCACCCCTGTTCTAGTTTCATCTATTACTCTTTCAATCCACTCTCTGTTACTTTCTAGATCATTGTCAGTGATTAAATTACTGGCTTTTAAATAAGGTATGGCCAATTTAACAATTCTATCAAGTTTGCTCTCACGAATATACTTTCCATTCATCCAATTTAATTTTTCTCTATCGAAAACAGCACCACTTTTATTAACACTTTCTATAGAAAACTTTTCCAAAATTTCTGCTTGAGACATTATCTCTTGCTCATCACCTGGAGACCATCCTAGCAAAGCCATAAAGTTGAATAAGGCTTCTGGCAGATAACCTTTTTCTCTAAATTCACCTACATAAACAGAGTCTTCACCTCTTTTTTTGAGTTTTGCTCTGTTTTCATCAAGTATTAATGGTAAATGAGCAAAAATAGGTAATGCAAAACCAAGTGCATCATAAAGTAAAATCTGCTTTGGTGTATTTGACAGATGATCTTCACCCCGAATAACATGGCTTATCTTCATCAAAGCATCATCAATTACAACTGCAAAATTATAAGTAGGCATGCCGTCAGATTTAAAAATAATGAAATCATCTAAAACTGCACTACTAAATTTCACATTGCCCCTAATAAGATCTTTAACAATGATCTCTTTTTCTATCTCTGGCATTTTAAATCTAATCACAGGTTTGCGACCTTCTGCCTTTAATTTTTCTTCTTCTTCCTCAGTTAGATTTCGACATCGACCATTATAACGAGGCATCTGGTCATTTGATACAGCTTCTTCCCGCATCTGGTCAAGTTCCTCTTCTGAGCAATAACAATAATAAGCTTTATCTTCTTCAATCAGTTTATTAGCATATTTTTGGTAAAGATCAATCCTTTCAGATTGACGATAAGGGCCATTATTTCCACCAATTCCAACCCCTTCGTCTGCAGCAAGATCTAACCAATCCATTTCTTTTAGTATTATTTCTTCAAATTCTTTAGTAGAACGAGCTAAATCAGTGTCCTCAATTCTCAGCACTAATTCACCATCTTTTTGTCTGGCAACTAACCAGTTAAAAAGTGCTGTCCTCATATTTCCAATATGTATTTTCCCCGTTGGACTGGGGGGGAAACGTAATCGTATCTTATTCATAAAATATTTTCCTCCTCTAAACAATATCTATTATAATTTATTATATTACACTAGTTCCAACTGTCAATTGTTCCGGACCATCTACAAGCGCATGTCCAAAACGACCAAAAATCGCGGCGGAAATATGATCTTCTCCCCGCACAACAGCAATCTTAAAACCTCCACCAAGACCTGGATTAATGAGAGCTAACTGACTATATGCATCTTTTACTGCATTAGATATAGCCATTTTTTCTCTAGAATTTTCAGAGATTACACCTCTTGCAATAGCCGCCACAGTAGTGCTCTCTCTTAATTTTATTGGTAACTTCTCAGCACTAGCACCTGTTTGGGTAATCGCACCTTTATAACCATAACCTTCTATTTTTCTCAACCAGTATGTTTCGTATTCCCTACTCCGAGTCATTGCTAAATAGATAGCAGAACTTTCTGGAGTAATTGTCTTTTTCTCCATAGCAATTTCTTCTTCTTCATCTTTTAAATAGCCATAGACAATATCTTCCGCGGTAACAATACCTGTTAAAACGCCTTTATCAGAATAAACAGGTAACCCTCCAATTTGATGCTCTGATAATACTTTTGCTGCTTCTTGCACTGTTGCAGTTTCCTTAATAGATATAATATTATTTTTAGACATAAATTTTTCTATTGGTGAATTTACATCTTTTTCCACCATTAAATCCCCATCTGTGAGTACACCTATAACTTTTCCATCTTCTTCAACAATTAATCGGCCAATCTTATTTAACGAAAGGACTTTTTCAGCTTCAAGAACCGTTGCTTCTTTATTAATTGTAATTGGTTTTTTAGTCATAATTTTTCTTACTAACATTACTTATCTTCTCCCTTCTTTATAATACTATCATTTACTAGTTTATTATTAATTAAACTAACTACCGCCTGGGCTGCAATACCTTCACCACGGCCTAAAGTTCCTAATTTTTCATGTGTAGTTGCTTTAAAATTTATTTTTGTTTTTTCTAGATTAAGTATTTCAGATAAACGGTTAACTATTTCTTGCCGGTAAACCGCTAACTTTGGCTTTTCACATATCACTATCAAGTCAACATTATTCATACAGTAATTTGAAGCCGAAACCATCTTTACTACTTCTTTTAATAATAAAATACTTGCTATATTTTTATAGCACGGATCATCATCAGGAAAATGACTGCCAATATCACCTTTGGCCAGAGCTCCTAAAATTGCATCCATTAAAGCATGTAATAATACATCTGCATCAGAATGACCTTGTAATCCATATTTATAATTTATCTTGACTCCACCAAGAATTAGCTCATTACTTTCAGTAAACGGGTGAATATCATAGCCAATACCAACTCTAAACATTATTTTCATACTCCTTTAATATATATTCTGCAAAAGGTAAATCTTCTGGTGTCGTCAATTTGAGATTATGATAATTTCCTCTCACTATTCTGACTGGTTGATCTGCAAGTTCCTCAACCAATGAAGCATCATCCAAGGCTCCTTCTTGTTGATATGCCTGGTGGGCCCTTAAAATAAGGTCATATTTAAAAGCCTGTGGTGTTTGAACTGCTACTAAGCTATCACGTGCCAAGGTCTGCTCTACATAGTTATCTTTAGCTAATTTAATCGTATCTTTAACTTTAACTCCACAGGTAACAGCATCATCCTCTTCTAAAGCCGCTATAACTCTTTCTATTAAATGCTTGGAAACCAGTGGTCTGGCTCCATCATGAATGATCACATGTTCAACTTGTTCATCCATATTTAACAGACCCGAATAGACGGACTCTTTCCTTGTAGCGCCACCTATAACAAGTTCAACTGGATAAGTTAGCCCCTTTAGTTTAGATAAGACTGCCTTACGACAGTACTCTAATTCATCCTCTTTAACTACTATTACCATCTGTTTAATATCTTCTATTGCATTAAAAGCCAGCACTGTGTGTAAAAGCACCGGCTTCCCTGCAATTTTTAAATACTGTTTATTTAAATTTTCACCCATCCTACTTCCTTCACCAGCAGCAGGAATGACAACTCCCAAATTCATAATAAACTCCTTTAAATTGCATTTTCTTTTGCTTTCGGTTTTGCAAAAATCATTCTTCCAGCTGCAGTTTGTAAAATACTAGTTACTAATACAGATATTCTATTTCCCATATATTTTATCCCATCGTCAATTACAATCATTGTTCCATCATCTAAATATGCTACACCTTGACCATCTTCCTTACCTTCTTTAATAACCTTAACATTCATTTCTTCCCCTGGTAAAACAACTGGCTTAACTGCATTAGCCAGTTCATTTATGTTAAGCACTGAAACCCCTTGCAGCTCAGCTACTTTATTCAAATTATAGTCATTTGTAACAACCCTTGCCCCCATGATTTGGGCCAGTTTCACAAGTTTACTATCAACTTCTACAATCTCCTCAAAATCTTTTTCAACAATTTCTACATTAATCTTTTCATCGTTTTGCATCTGTCTTAAAATATCAAGACCTCTTCTGCCTCGATTACGTTTTAATACATCGGAAGAATCAGCAATATGTCTTAATTCTTCTAATACAAACTCAGGAATAATTAAAACACCTTCAACAAAACTAGTTTTACAAATATCTGCTATTCGACCATCAATAATCACGCTGGTATCCAAAATCTTATTTGGAGTAACACCTTCTTTATAACCTGTATCACCATCTTTGCTATGATCAAAAATAAATTTGCTAATATCTTTTTCTCTACTAATAGCAAATGCAAAACCCATATAAGTGAATACAAGATGAATAAGAATCTGTAATGGAAGACCTACTCTTGGTATTTTGGAGACGGAAAAGACAAAATTTATAATTGCACCGACTAATAAACCAATAATAATTCCTATAATACCAATTGCTGCGTTCTTCCAGGTTAAACCTTTCCATTTAGCCTCGAAATTTAAAACCCAGTCCAACAGTTTATCCATGATAAAAAATATCAAAAAATAACCTAAAAGACCACCAATTATAATTCCAAGAAACTGTTTAGTTAAAAAGAGACTATCAATATTTTGCCAGGAAAAGTTATAATCACTAGCTAAACCTGAGACATATACTAGATTGTATCCTATAATTCCTCCAAAAATACCAAAAATAATTTTCATTATTTTTCTCAACACGGTAACACCTCCTTCCTTTTATTATTAACAATTTCTACCTAAATATACTAAAACTATAAAAAATTTCTATTTAGCTTTATCTTGAGTTTCATCTTCATTCTCAGTTTCATTATTAGCTTCAGTTAGATCTTTATCCTCAGCTTTAGCATTATCATCGGTTCCATCTTCATTAATAACTTCATCTTCAGCTTCAGTTTCAAAAAAGATTTCGTCTATCATAGCAGATACTTCTTCTTCGTCTTTATCTTTAGCAAGCACCAATTCACTAATTAAAATTTGGCGCGAATTACTTAACATTTTCTTTTCGCCAGTTGAAAGTCCTTTTTCAATATCTCGAATAGTTAGATTTCTTACTACTTCTCCGACTTCATAAATATCACCTGTTTTAAGCTTCTCTTGATTTGCACGATAACGTCTATTCCAATTTTGCGACATTTTACTTTTATCACCTTTAAGTAATTCAAAAACGTTATCCGCCTCTTCTTCGTCAATTACATTACGAATCCCTATTTCATCAATCTTATCAACCGGAATCATAACTTTCATTTCACCAATAGGGAGTTTCATAATATAGTATTTCTTTTCTTCATCAAGAATAGTTTTCGTTTCAATACTTACTATAGTACCTGCACCATGGTTTGGATAGACTATTTTATCACCCAAGTTAAACACATTAACCAACTCCTCATTTTATGGCTCTTCTCTATACCTAAATTTTTTAAAGCATAATTCCCCAGATTATTATTATAACATTAGTATAATTGCAAGTCAATTTATCAATTTTTGAGTTATATATGTCTGTCAAGTAATACCTGATCACGTAATCTACGTAGGCCATCTTTAATCGCTTGAGCCCTCACTTCACCTATACCATCAACATCATCTAACTCATCTGTTGATGCTTTAATAATCCCTTGCAGAGCCCCAAAATGATCTACGAGATTTTCAATAACTGGCATCGGAAGACGGGGAATTTTTCTTAAAATACGATATCCTCTCGGCGAAATTGATAGTTCAAGCGTATTTACACTTCCACTATAGCCAAGTGCTTTACTGATAGTATTTAATGTTAAAATTTCATCTGAAGACCAATCAGTTAAATCTTGTAGTAATTTTTCTGGATTTTTTTCCTTTTCTTCATCTTCTTCTACATTTACATAATCTTTTATTAATAATACACCTTCATCTTTAACATTCGTCACTAATTCTTCTAATTGCATTTTTATTAATCTACCTTCGGAGCCAAGTTCACTTATGTATTTTTCTATTTCACTTTGAATTTTAAGTACCATTTCGGTTCTTTGTATTACAGTAACTACATCAGAAATAGTGACCAAATCTTCAAATTCTAAGGCACTTAAATTAGTTAAAGCTTGATCAAAGACTGAACGATATTTTTCTAATGTTTGGATAGCCTGATTAGCTTTTGCCAGTACAACTCTGATATCCTCTAATACATGTTTAAAATCACTTTTATAAATCGTAATTATATCCCGTCGTTGGGAAATTGCAATAACTAATTCCCCTGTCTGTTTGGCAACTCTTTCAGCTGTTCGGTGCCTAGTACCGGTTTCTGTTGATGGGACTGAGGGGTCTGGTATTAATTGTGCATTAGCACATAATATTTTTTTAGCATCACCATCTATAACAATTGCTCCATCCATTTTTGCTAGTTCATAGACTCTAGCTGGGGTTAGTTCTGCATCAATATTAAAGCCATCATTAACAATCTTCAAAATTTCATCACTATCTCCAACTACAACTAATCCGCCAGTCTTTGCCCTGAGAATATTCTCTAAACCTTCTCGAAAATCTGTACCTGGTGCAATGATCTTTAAAATTTCAAGTAATTGATTATCTTGTCCTTCCATAACATCACCTCTTTTCAAGTCACTTTAGTTTTATTAAAGACTAAAAATAACTTCCACAAACTCCTTGATAGTATCAACACCGTCAACTCTAAAATCAGGATCAAATTCAATATTTTTTAAATTACCAGTAGGAATAATCGCTTTTGTAAAACCAAGTTTTTTTATTTCTTTTATTCTCTTATCAATCCGACTAACTGCACGAATTTCGCCGGCTAGGCCGACTTCTCCAACTACAGCCAAGCTTGAATCTAATGCCTTATCACGATAACTTGATAATACTGCAGTAATAATTCCCAGATCTAAACCAGGTTCAGCAGCTTGTATTCCACCTGTAATATTTAAATTAACATCATGGTCTCTTAAGTTAACTCCAAGTTGTTTTTCTAAAACTGCCAGCAAAATTGAAACTCTCCGCCGATTAATACCTGTTGTCAACCTTTGGGGAGATGAATAAGCAGCATCTGTTACCAGAGCCTGAACCTCGACCAAAATTGTTCTACTCCCCTCCTGAATTGGGACAACAATGGAACCGGAAACTTTTTCTGGTCTTTCTTCTAAAAAAAAGCTTGAAGGATTGGAAACTTCTTTAATCCCGGAGTCAATCATCTCAAATACTCCTACTTCATCAGTTGGTCCAAATCTATTTTTTCTTGCTCTTAACATTCTATATATATGGTGTTGGTCACCCTCAAATTGAATAACTGTATCTACCAAATGCTCTAATGCTCGCGGGCCCGCCAAGTCTCCCTCTTTGGTAACATGTCCAATTAAGATGATCGGAATTCCTGTTGTTTTTGCTATTCTCACCAACTGACCAGTAATCTCCTTGATTTGACTAATATTCCCGGGGGCAGAATCTAATTCAGGTATGTAAAGTGTTTGAATTGAATCAACCACAATTAGTTCATAATCGCTATTATTCTCCAGATGGTCATTAAACGCAGTAAAATCTGTTTCGGCAAGAATATATAAATTATCACTTAAACAATTTAATCTTGCAGCCCTTAATTTTAATTGCCCAGCAGATTCTTCACCAGAAAGATACAGACTCTTACCATATTTAGTACTGAAAAGAGAAGCCACCTGTAATATTAGTGTAGATTTCCCAATACCAGGTGCTCCTCCAAGTAAAATAAGAGAACCGGCCACAATACCACCACCAAGAACGCGATCAAGTTCACTGTTACCCGTCTTCAAGCGCTGTCTTTCTGCAACATTTATCCTGGTAATTGGCATAGGGGTAGCCGCTTCCCTTTTTATTTTTGTATTTTTAATTTTTTTCCCTATCTTTTCTTGAAGTGTATTCCAGGCTCCACAACTAGTACAACGTCCCATCCAGTTGGTTGATTCAAAGCCACACTCAGAACAGATAAAATATTTTTTTTCTTTAGCCATAAAGGATTGCTCCCAATGTATAAATATTTTTGCAGTAATGATAGTTCAAGTATAAATTATTTCATCTTATTATATCATTATTTACAACATTTTACAAGAAACAAACCTTCCTTCAACAGAGCTTAGATTATTTCAAAAATTAAGTCATCATCCTCTTCTTTTACAACTACTTTATTTCCATCTTGTACTTCACCTTCGAGAATCTTAATTGATAAAGGATTTTCTATTTGACGCTGAATTGTTCTTCTTAATGGACGCGCCCCAAATTCAGCATCATAACCATCTTTAGCTAATTTTATTTTTGCATCTTCTGAAATTTCTATGCCAATCTCTTTTTCTGCCAATCTATCCTTTAGATTTTCCAGCATTAATTCAACAATCTGTGTAATATGCTCTTGGTTGAGTGCATGGAAAACTATTATTTCATCTAATCTATTTAAAAACTCGGGACGAAATGTTTTTCTCAGCTGTCCCATTACTTTATCTTTCATATTTTCATATTCTTTGTGTTCATCCTCTGTTGCTTTGAAACCTAAGGTTGATTGTTTTTCAATAAAATCAGCACCTACATTTGAAGTCATGATTACAATGGTATTTTTAAAATCTACTTTACGACCATGTGTATCTGTTAAAACACCATCTTCAAGAATTTGCAAAAGAACATTAAATACATCTGGATGAGCTTTTTCGATTTCATCAAATAGCACAACAGAATAAGGTCTTCTTCTAACCGGTTCTGTTAGCTGTCCTCCTTCATCATGGCCTACATACCCTGGAGGTGAACCTACCAATCTAGAAACAGAATGCTTTTCCATATACTCTGACATATCAACGCGAATCATAGCATCTTCGTTATCAAACATGGATTCAGCCAGCGTTCTAGCTAACTCAGTCTTACCTACTCCAGTTGGTCCAAGAAATATAAAGGAACCAATTGGACGTTTGGGATCTTTTAAGCCAGCATTTGCTCTTCTTACTGCTTCAGAGACTGCTTTTATAGCTTCATCCTGGCCTACAACTCTTTCATGAAGCTCATCTTCTAGACGCAATAGCTTAGAAGTTTCTTCTTCTTCAAGTTTAGTGACAGGAATTCCAGTCCAACTTGAAACAATGGCTGCAATATCTTCTGGTTTAACTACTGCTTCACTTCGGCCTTTTTCTTGCTGCCATTCTTCTTTGATTTCAGCAAGTTCTTTCTTAAACTCCTTTTCTTTATCCCTCAACTTAGCTGCCTTTTCAAACTCCTGATTCTTTATGGCAGACTCCTTTTCTTTTTCGATTTCTTCTAGTTTATTACTTAATTTTTTAAATTCAGGTGGACGGGTTGTATTTCGCAATCTTACTCGCGAGGCAGCTTCATCTATCAGATCAATAGCTTTATCTGGTAGAAAACGATCTGATATATACCTATGTGATAAAGTAACTGCAGCTTTAATTGCTTCATCCGTTATTTTCACTTTATGATGTGCTTCATAAGGATCACGCAGACCCTTCATAATAGCTATGGACTGTTCTGGTGTATTTTCTTCAATTAATATTGATTGGAACCGTCTTTCAAGAGCGGCATCTTTTTCAATGTATTTTCTATATTCATCTAATGTCGTTGCTCCAATAGCCTGTAATTCTCCTCTAGCCAAAGCCGGTTTTAAAATATTTGCTGCATCAATAGCACCTTCAGCAGCCCCTGCGCCAACTAAAGTATGAAGTTCATCAATAAACAAAATAATATCACCACTATTAATAATTTCATCCATAACAGCTTTTAATCTTTTTTCAAATTCTCCACGATATTTAGAACCAGCAACAATTGAACTTAAATCTAGCGATACTACCCGCTTATTTAGTAATACCTCTGGCACATTTTCTTCAATAATTCTTTCGGCAAGGCCTTCAATAATAGCAGTTTTACCTACACCTGGTTCACCAATTAAAACGGGATTGTTCTTAGTTCTTCTACTCAGAACCTGAATTACTCTTTCAATTTCCTTATCTCTACCAATAACAGGGTCAAGTTTTCCCTCTTTTGCCATGACAGTTAGGTCTCTACTATATTCATCAAGGTTTGATGTCTTATTGGCACCTCTTTGCGTTGCTTGTTTTTTTATATTATCGGAACCACCAAGCATCTTTATTACATTCTTTTTAACGCCCGATAGATCTCCTCTTAATTCCATTAATATTCTAACAGCAACACCTTCTCCTTCTCTAATCAAGCCTAATAATATGTGTTCTGTTCCTATATAATTATGGCCCATCTTTCTTGCTTCATCCATTGCCAGATTCAATACTTTCTTACTTCTAGGTGTCAAACCTACAGAACCTGTAACTTTTGTCTTTCCTTTGCCGATCATTTCCATAACTAATTTATTTACTTTTTCTTCATCAATTTCGTTATTTGCCAATACTCGTGCTGCAATACCTTTTCCTTCTTTTACAAGGCCAAATAAAATGTGTTCTGTTCCTACATAATTATGATTTAAAGCTAGTGCTTCTTTTTCAGCTAAGCTTAACACTCTTCTCGCTCTTTCAGTAAATTTCTGAAACATTATTTCTCAACCTCCATATTTATATTTTTTCCTGAATCATTTCAGCTCGTTTAATATTTAATTCTTTATTAGTTAAATCTCTTCCTTCACTTATTTTCAGATGGGCCGGGCGGATCAGAATTAGTAATTCACTAATTAGGTCTGCACTTAAATCATTAATAATACCCAGATCTATACCTAACTTTACATCTGATAATAACTGTAAAGCTTCTTTACTTGAGATAGTATATGCGTATTTGAGCACTCCAAAAGATCTTTTAATGGCATCTTTCAGATTATCTATTTCATTATTTAACATTATCTGTCTTGCTTTTCTTTCCTGTTCAACAATTTGCTGATTAACACTTTTCAAATTATCAATTATATCTTCTTCACTATGACCAAGTGTAATCTGGTTAGAAATTTGATAGATATTTCCAGCTGGATTACTTCCTTCTCCATACATACCTCTAACCGCCAGACCTAGCTGTGAAATTGCACCCATAACCTTATCGATTCGATTCGTCAAATTTAAAGCAGGAAGATGACACATTATCGAAGCACGCAAACCTGTACCAACATTTGTGGGACAAGCAGTTAAATAACCCCACTTCTCTGAAAATGCGAAATCCAGGTTCTCTTCCAGCAAATCATCTATTTCATTTGCTTTTTTCCATAACTTATCAAGGTCCATACCTGGAGATAATACCTGAATCCGAAAATGATCTTCTTCATTAACCATGATACTAATATCTTGTTTATTATTTAAAAAAAGAGCTTTTCCTACTCTCCGCTTAGCATGATCTCTACTAATTAAATGTTTCTCCAACAAAATCTCTCGGTCTATATCTGATATTTCATAAAGATCTAGTAAATTAAATTGATATTTTTCTTGGTCTGCAATAACTTGCTTTGTCATCTCTACAATTTCTTTCCGCTCAGAATCCTTAGCTTTATTAGGAAAAGAAATATCCTCTATATTTCTAGCCAAGCGAATTCGGCTGCTAATAATAACATCTTTTTCGGGACCTGCTTCAGAAAATAGATGACTTGAATAATCAATGTTCTCCATTAACTTCACCTTCCATTTCAGAATCAATCTCATGAATCTGATCCCTTAAAATTGCTGCTTTTTCAAAATTTTCCATAGCAATAGCTTCCTGCATCTGATCACGTAAATCATTAATTTTCCTTTTCAATTTTAACCTTCCCCCTCTTCTTTGGGGCACCTTTCCTGAATGTTCCGTATTTCCATGTATTCTCTTCATTAATGATTCTAGTTTATTCTCAAAAATATCATAGCACTCAGCACAACCAAAAAGACCTTTCTGGGAAAATTCCTGGTAAGAAGAATTACATTTATTACATACAACTTTATTATTTAATAAATTGTTTTGGGAGCTTTCATTATTAATTGCCGGACTAAGGATACCAGCTAATAGGTTTTGAAAAGTAAAATTATGATCAGTACCAAAACTAAACTCATTGCTCTGACTAGCGCAATTTTCGCAAAGATATATTTCATTTTTCTCTCCATTTACAATCTTTGTTAAATGCACATTAGCTTCCTTTTCTCCACACTTATCACAAATCATCTTAATCCCCCTCTAATTTAAAAATAACTTCTAACATACTACTTAAGATATTAGCCCTTATAAAATCACGATGGGAGGAATCAACTCCTAAATTGCTTCTTTGCACAGCCACCTTCATCATAAAGCATTCTCTTTGAGAAATTAATTTATTCTCATATAATCTACTAATAATGGCCTGGGCTTTACGTTGAGAAATAGTATTATCCAAATTACTTAAAACATTTTGGAAAAACTCTTTCTCAGAATTAATTTTTACTCTAATGACTCTTATAAAGCCACCTCCACCACGTTGGCTTTCTACTACATAGCCTTTCTCTATTGTAAATCGTGTATCCAATACATAATTAATTTGTGATGGAGCACAATCAAAATTTTGAGCAAGTTGATTACGCTTTATTTTAATCTTTCCCTGAAAATCATTTAATTTTTGTTGGAGATACTTTTCAATTTCATCAGATAAACTAGACATAAATTTCTCCCCTGTCTTTGACTTTTTTTGACCTTTAAATATATAATATTCCTTTTAATATAAATTTCAAGTCAGCTTAACGATAAATTTTGGCATTATAGGAGATTAATAGTCTTATATTCAATCAGAGTCCTAAATACTCAATCATTCATTTCCTCAAGCACCTTCCAGGTGTAGCGTGATGCTGGATTCCAAAGTAACCAGTCATCTATGCCTAGTTCCTGTAAAGCTTGTATTTGTGCTAAAACATGTGCTTCCTCGTAAGGTACCTTGACACTAAAATCTTGTAACCACGGCCTCAATCTTACATTAGGTGATTTATAGAATTTTCTTTGGGCTTGACTCATGCTTTTAAAAATTGTCTTATAAGGTTCATTTTCAGGTAGCGCAATACCAAAACTACCATTTGCATAATGGGATGGATAAATCATTGGTGAAATTATATTAACATTTTTTGATAAATTTAATAGATTTTGTCCTATACCTAGATCATCTTCAACTGAAGTAGTTAATCCAAAAACATCAATCGAAAAAGGACCATAATTTTTTAATTCATATTTTGCCTTTTTTAAAAAGTTTACTATTACTTTATCTTTATTCTCTAAACCTGTCACAATTACTTGAATCGGCTGATTTGCAAGTGCAGGAAATCTTATGTAATCAAATTGAACTTCATCAAAGCCAAGCATAAAGGCTTCTTTGGCAAGCTCTATATTATATTGAACTACCTCTTCTTTAGCCGGATCAACCCAATTATTACTTCTATTAATAATTTTACTTTGCTTTGACCAAAGTTTCATAGAAAGATCTGGTCTTTGACTTGCAAGCAAACCATCTTTAAAGACAACAATTCTTGCTATTGTATATATATTATTCTTATCAAGTTTAATTAAAAGATTCTTAATATCGAAAATTTTATTTTCATTTGCTCTTATTTTATTTGCTAAATATACTCGAGATGGGTAACTAAGATGTCCTCTACTATCTTTGACATCAATTACCATTGCATTTATAACTGATTTATTGGCAAGATCAATTAGTTTATTCATTCGTTCCTCGAGTCCGGCCACCCAACCAGTGACATAAATTCCTTTAATATTTTGCTGTGTTTGAATAATTTCTTGCGAATGAGTTAAAGAAGGAAAAAATATTACTAGCATAAGTACTATTATTACTATTATATCTTTAAACAAGAATCTCACCTCATATCTAAATTTATTATTTCATTTATTCTAATTAATAATATGTTAAAAACTATCATATTATAAAATCCGACATAAAATACAAAAAAGATCGGAAAAATCCGATCTGTTTATATTTTAACATATTTTATTCACTTCTGTAAAATAAAAATGGCTCCCCGAGCAAGACTCGAACTTGCGACAAAGTGATTAACAGTC